>JALRCN010000174.1 GCA_023257295.1 Nitrosomonas sp.
AGTAAAGTTAAGCGGGTGCGTTTATGTATGTTCATCTACAGTATTCTCCCAAATACTGTAAACAACGCTAGAAATTCTTACATCTTAACGATCGTGCAATCCGTTTGTGCGCAACCTCATGTTTCTTTATTTATTATTAAATAGCCTATTATTATCTATCTGTTTGTTCGATCGAGATCTCTTGCCATCGTTAAGATACTCCTGTTGGTAAAAAGGATATTAATTTTTTTGTTACTACAGGAAGCGCATGAAAATTTCACATACGTTTTGAAAAGATAGCTTTTCGTGGGATAACTCTGGAGGTGATTCAATGTTTAGCAATATGACGATTAAATCAAGATTGATATTGGTGATTGGCATATTATCGGTTTTGCTGGTCAGTGTCGGCACTTTGGGTTTATACGGCATCGACCAGTCCAACGGTAATTTGAAAACGGTTTACGAAGACCGTACCGTGGTATTGGGGGATTTGGGAAACGCTCTTGACCGGATGCATCGCATCCGTCTCTACACGGAAACGGTGGTCAATGCGAAAAATATGGAAGCAGCCAAGCAACGGGCTGCGATGATTGCCGGCAGAGATACCGAGATCAATACGATCTGGCAGAAATTCATGAGCACGATCCTGACGCCGGAAGAGGAAAAATTGGCCAATGCGTTTTCGAGCCAATGGCCTGCTTATAAAGAAGCGCGCGATCGTTCGATGAATTTGATCATAGCAGGGGATGTTGAAGCAACCGCTTCCGGTGTGATAGCCGACGCAGCGCAAAAGTTCGATGCGGCGCATCAGACAATGCTCAGCTTAATTGAATTGCAAGCAGGGGTTGCCGGAGAAGAATACGCAGAAGCGCAGAGCAACTTTAATGCTATTTTTGCATTGACGGGCATAGCGATAGGATTGGGCATTGTGCTGGCAATTGCTATCGGAATTTTGCTGATCCGTGCGATTATCGGCCCGCTGAATGAAGCGATTGCCGTGGCCAACGCGGTAGCATCCGGCGATCTGACCAGCCGCATCGACGCCAATTCGACCAACGAAACCGGGCGTCTGCTGCAAGCACTGAAAACCATGAACGACAATTTGGTTGACCTGGTCAGCAAGGTGCGATCCAGCACCGACCAGATTGCCACTGCTTCCGGAGAAATCGCTTCCGGAAATTTGGACTTAAGCCAACGCACCGAAGAACAAGCATCCAGCCTGGAAGAAACCGCATCCAGCATGGAAGAACTGACTTCAACCGTGAAGCAGAATTCGGATAATGCGCGCCAAGCCAACCAATTGGCCGCCGGTGCTTCGGAAATTGCCGTCAAAGGCGGCGATGTGGTCGGGCAAGTGGTGCAAACCATGAGTGCGATCAACGAAAGCTCGAAGAAAATCGTTGATATCATCAGCGTTATCGACGGTATCGCATTCCAAACTAACATCCTGGCGCTGAACGCGGCGGTGGAAGCGGCGCGTGCCGGTGAACAAGGCCGCGGTTTCGCCGTGGTCGCAACCGAAGTGCGTACCTTGGCGCAGCGCTCGGCAGCAGCAGCTAAGGAAATCAAGGAATTGATCAGCGATTCGGTCGCGAAAGTGGAAGACGGCACGCGTTTAGTCGACGAAGCTGGAGCGACGATGGATGAAATCGTCACTGCAGTCAAGCGCGTCACCGACATCATGAGCGAAATCTCGGCGGCATCGAACGAGCAAAGCTCTGGCATCGAGCAAGTCAATCAGGCCGTGACCCAGATGGACGAAGTGACGCAACAAAATGCGGCGCTGGTGGAAGAAGCGGCGGCTGCGGCCGAATCGATGAACAACCAGGCGCAAGCGCTGACTCAAGCGGTCAGCGTCTTTAGATTAGCGGGAAGTGGTTATTCCACATCGGCACCGGTCAAGAGAAGCAACCGCGCGGCGGTGTCCAAACTACCTAATCGCGGCACTGCAACGAAGAAAGCCGAACCTGCTGTGGAACCGCAACCGCGCAAAGTTGCATCTGGTGGTGGCGACGATTGGGAAGAGTTTTAAGAAGCCGATTTAATCGTTGTAAAACAAAACCCGCTGTAGCGGGTTTTGTTTTTGTGCGCCCGGTATGGGGGCACTCCGGCGGATGGGAGCCTCGCCATCAGTTGATCGCAGCGAACGAATTGAAGCGCAACTGCATGGGGGTGGCCGAGTATGGAGAGGAAGCGGGTTCAGCGAAAAATTGAGGAAATATGAACCGTTATCCCCTTGTCGTAATAGATCAGTCTTGAGTCCGGCAGATTCCCAGCTAAGAAAGTACTTGGATTTAGCAGTTCGCGATGTCACAATTTCCGCGAAATAATAAAAAGGAACGCATCATGAGTACACTTTGGTTTAAAGATTACACCGTCGAATATTTGGAAGGATTGCGCAATGCCAACATGGGCGAGCATATCGGTATCCGATTTACCGAGATCGGGCCGGATTTTCTGAAAGCGCGCATGCCGGTGGATAAACGCACCACGCAGCCATTCGGTATTCTGCATGGCGGTGCGAGCTGTGTGTTGTCCGAGACATTGGGCAGTGTTTCCGGCTGGATGACGATAGACCCCGAGAAATATCGTGCGGTCGGTTTGGAATTGAACATCAATCACATTCGTGCGGTAACGCAAGGTCACGTGATCGGGGTTTGCACACCGCTGCATACCGGGCGCCGCACACAAGTCTGGCAAACCGACATCGTTGAGGAAGCGACGGGCAAACGCGTTGCCATTTCACGGTTGACGCTGGCGATTATTGATCACGGTACGCTCAGCGCACAAAAAGAACATGTCATTGTGGATCGCGCATAATTTTCCGCACGGTTGAAACATAAACCCCATACGGTTTGTATGGGGTATTTGGATTGCATGCGGTTACGGTTTCTTGGTTTCTCCTTTTTCAGCGGCAGGTTCGGTTGTTTCCGGCGACGCTGCCGTACTTTGGTGTTCCGGCTGCTCGATTGCCGTTTCAGAAGGCTCGGCGCCGCCGACGACGTCATCGCTTGTGCTGCTACCAGTTTGTTCTTCTTGGCTTCCTTTGCTATTCCACATCATATAAACGGCGAGCATAGTCACCACGACAAGCGGTAATGCGACAAACTCCAGCAAAGCAAATTCAACGGAAACATCTTTGCCTTGCGGCAGCGGTCTGCTGACGATCATATATGCATGCGCTACCGCGATGCCGTAAACGGGGAATAATGCGGCAATAAAGCGATTGGTGACGATCGGACGAACCGTCAGCATGTTCAGCACATTAGAACCGTAATAGCCGACGAAGAAAATAAAAATATAAAAGAAAATAGCACCCATGATTTTTCCTGTATCAATTTGATTTATCGGGATGAAGCATGATAAAAAGCAGGCCTTTTTAAAAAGGCGAAGAGCCACTGGGCTTATGATACACAGATCGATATGAAAAATGTATCGATCGGGAATGACGTCCTTCTTTGAGTTAACATACGTTCTGCTCAGGATTTCGATTGCGATCGATTGCTCCGGTTGCATGCTGTGGATCCAATTACCCGGAGATTCGGTGTCATATCCCGGAGCTTTGATGCATATTGTCTTCAATAAACAGGAAAAATGTCGCGATGACAGAACCAACGATTATTTGCCCGAACTGCAAAACGGAAATCAAATTGACCGAGTCGTTGGCGGCGCCGCTGATCGAGTCGACGCGTAGACAGTTTGAGCAACGGCTGGCGCAGAAAGATACGGAAATCATCCAGCGCGAACAAGCAATGCGCGACAAGGAGAAGCAATTGGCGGAAGACAAGCGCAAGCTGGACGACCAGGTGGCGAGTCAAGTCGCTGAGCAGTTGAAAACGGAACGCTCGCGCGTGATTGCGGAAGAATCCCGCAAAGCTAAACAAGCCAGTGCCGCCGAGCTGGAAAACAAGGCGAGGGAACTGACTGAATTACAGGAAGTGCTCAAATCCCGCGACGAAAAATTGGCTGAGGCGCAAAAGGCGCAAGCCGAACTGATCAAGAAACAGCGTGAATTGGATGATGCCAAGCGTGAGCTGGAACTTACGGTGGAAAAGCGGGTGCAGGACGGATTGACCGAAGTCCGCACGCTCGCCAAGAAAGAAGCCGAAGACGAACAAAAGTTCAAGGTGCTGGAAAAGGAACAAACCATCGCCGCGATGCAAAAACAGATCGAAGACCTTAAGCGCCGGGCCGAACAAGGCTCGCAACAATTGCAAGGGGAAGTGCAGGAATTGGAACTGGAAAATCTGCTGCGCATGAAGTTTCCATTCGACGCAATCGAACCGGTGCCCAAGGGCGAATTCGGCGGCGATGTGCTGCACCGGGTGGTCGGTGCGGGCGGTCAGATCGGCGGCACCATTTTATGGGAATTCAAACGCACCAAAAACTGGAGCGACCCATGGCTGGTCAAGCTGCGCGACGACCAGCGTACCGCGAAAGCGGAAATCGCCGTGATCGTGAGCCAAGTGCTGCCGAAAGGCGTTGAAACTTTTGAATTGATCGAAGGCGTCTGGGTCACGCATCCACGCGCCGCGTTGCCGGTCGCCATGATTCTGCGCCAATCATTACTTGAAATCGCCTTGGCGCGGCAATCGTCCGAAGGACAGCAAACCAAAACCGAAATGGTTTACCAATACCTCACTGGCCCGCGCTTCCGCCAGCGTGTGGAAGCGATTGTCGAAGCGTTCTCCACCATGCAGGAAGACCTCGACAAAGAACGCAAAGCGATTATGAAACAATGGGCTAAACGCGAAGAGCAGATCGAGCGGGTCATGACAGCAACGGTCGGTATGTATGGGGATTTGCAAGGTATTGCCGGAAAATCGCTGCAGGAGATTGAAGGATTGGATTTTCCTGCCATCGGCGCACCCGATGTTGATGCATGATATTCAGTGTTAAACGGATTGCACATCTGGCAATGAAATGGAAATTTCACTAACCACATTTTTCTTGATCATCGTCACCATGATTTTCGCTAACGTGTGCGGCACGTTGTATTTCACCAATCTGGGAAAGAAAAATGCAAGCGCTGCGGCATTTTGGTCGGCGATGCTGATCGCTGCCAACGCTTTTACCATTACGAATTACGTGGAAAACAATTTTTACATCACAGCCGCTTTCATCGGTACTTATCTCGGTACTTTCTGGACGTTGAGGTGGCGGCAAAAGCAGGAAAACAAATCTGATTGAAAAACGTTTTCCGGTTTCTCGGCAGCTGTTGTCAACCCAAACTCGACGAATTTCGTTTTGTCGCTCTCACCCTATGTTAGTCTTTCACTCTTTTTAAACTATGAATGATATGCAGCAAGATAATCATAAATCCACACCCTCCAAACGAATTCCGCCTATTGCGCACTTTCTTTTTCTGACGCGCTGGTTGCAGTTACCGCTGTATCTCGGTTTAGTGCTGGCACAGTGCGTTTACGTGTTTCACTTCTGGGTGGAATTGACCGATTTGATCCGCGCCGTCATGGGCAACAAGGATGCGCTCGATCACATTCTCGATATCGTAACGATCAAAGGTGCCGACCGGCCTGACAAATTGACCGAAACCACCATCATGCTGGTAGTGCTGGGGCTGATCGATGTGGTAATGATTTCCAATTTGCTGATCATGGTGATCATCGGCGGCTATGAAACCTTTGTGTCGCGCATGAACCTGGAAGAACACCCCGATCAACCGGAATGGCTGTCGCATGTCAATGCATCGGTGCTTAAAGTCAAACTGGCAACGGCAATCATCGGCATTTCGTCGATACATTTGCTGAAAACCTTCATCAACGCCAGCGCCTACGACGAAAAATCGCTGATTGCGCAAACCACTATCCATCTGGCTTTCCTGGTATCGGCGATCGCAATTGCCTATTGCGACCGGATTATCACGCAGACCAGTCAGCAATCGAACGGGCATTAATCAGCGTTTCCTTTTTGCAATCTGTTGGTGCACCGGCACCGCGCAGTCCACCCCCGTTCGAGCCTTCGCGCGCTCCGTCGCGCTTCGGTCAGGCGGCTGCTGGCCTGCGCCCGATTGAAGTCACCCCCTCCGGGACTGCCTACACCTGGCTTGAGCTCAATTTTGCCACATTGAGCACTTCTCGTGCCGCTTCGATCCACGCCAGTCGTGCCGCACGCAGCAAATCATGATGATTCGCAATAACTTTGAACGGATTGAAATCGTTGATCCGCTCCTTTGCTTGACGCTTCCATTGTGAAGGAAGTATTAAATTTGGTACGCCACCAAGACCCTTTACTACCAAATTAAGCAATGGGTCTGACCAACTCATACGCTTCCCTTATACGGCTGTTTCGTTTCAGTCCGACGATGACTCAGCCACCGCTTCGGCAATCACCCCGCCGCCCAAACAAACCTTGCTTTCATAAATCACCACCGATTGACCGGGCGTTACCGCCCATTGTTCTTGGGCGAAATCGACTTGGCAATACTCCGGTGTGAGCGCGCTGATGGCGCAAGGGGCATCAGCCTGGCGGTAGCGGGTTTTTGTGGCATAAACCCAATTGAGGTGCGGTGGTTGGCCGCTGATCCAGGTAAGGTCGATGGCTTTCAGCGACGGGCGCAGTAATGCGGGATGGTCGTGACCTTGCACCGCAACCAGTATGTTGCACGTCAAGTCTTTGCCGCAGACGAACCACGGCTCGTCGCCGCCGTCGCGTGTTCCGCCGATGCCAAGTCCCTGGCGTTGCCCGATGGTGTAGTACATCAACCCGAGATGCTGGCCGATGACTTTGCCGTCCGGGGTTTGGATTTCTCCGGGTTCGTGCGGTAAATAGCGATTCAGGAATTCGCGGAACGGTCGCTCGCCGATGAAGCAAATGCCGGTGCTGTCTTTTTTTGCGCAATTGGGCAGCTTCAATTCTCGGGCAATTGCACGCACTTCGCGTTTATACAGATGGCCGACGGGAAATAAGGCGTTGGCGAGTTGTTGTTGATTCAGGCGATATAGAAAATAGCTTTGGTCTTTGGTGCCGTCCTCACCTTTCAGTAATTGGAAACCTTCGCCGGCTTTGCGCACTTGCGCGTAGTGACCGGTGGCAATGTGATCGGCGCCGAGTTGCGCGGCATGATCGAGGAATGCTTTGAATTTAATTTCGGCGTTGCACAACACATCCGGATTCGGCGTGCGGCCTGCTCGGTATTCGGCGAGAAAGTGCGAAAACACGCGATCTTTGTATTCTGCGGAGAAATTCACCACTTCGATCGGGATGTCGAGCACGTCGGCAACCGATACTGCATCGAGAAAATCCTGGCGCGAAGAGCAATATTCGTCGGTGTCGTCGTCTTCCCAATTCTTCATGAACAGGCCGACGACTTCATGCCCTTGCTGTTTCAGCAAATAGGCGGCAACCGACGAATCCACGCCGCCCGACATGCCGACGACGATACGGCTTTTTTTTGCTGACTCAGGATTCATAGTGCGTCAACAAATCCAACGGATAACGCTTTCCGGCTTGATGATCGCGGATGCATTGCATGACCAGCGGGCTGCGGTGACGCTCAGCCTGGCGCGCGATTTCATCAATACCGAACCAATCGGCACGCAAAATGCCAGTATCGAGCTTACGTCGCGGATCATGTCGGGTGATTTTTCCGACAAACGCAAAGCGCAAGTAAGTGGTGTCGACCTGCTGCGAGTGCCATTGATAAATGCCGAGCAGGTATTCCGGCACGAAGGTATACGCAGTTTCTTCCAGGGTTTCGCGTATCGTGCCTTGAACGATCGATTCTCCGGGATCCAAATGCCCGGCGGGTTGGTTGAGAAATAATCCCAGACCGGGTTCCGGTTCTTCTTCGACCAATAAGTATTTGCCGTTTTGTTCAACGACGGCGGCGACGGTTACGTTGGGTTTCCAGATTGACATTGTTTTGCGCGCTAAAAGACTAAGCGATATTTTATCGCATCGTCGGCTTGTCCGTTCGAGGCAATCTCATTGAATCGATTTGGCAGGAATATATTGTTGCAGTAATTTGTCCAGTTGGTCGAGGTTGACTGGTTTGCTGAGATGGTCGTCCATGCCTGCATCCAGGCACTCTTGCTTGATGTGATCCAACGCATGCGCCGTTAGCGCCACAATCGGGGTATGTTCGGTGCGATTTTGCCGTTCCAGCACACGGATCCGGCGCGTTGCTTCAAAGCCGTCCATGACCGGCATGTTGCAGTCCATTAACACCATATCGAAAGTCTGTCCGGTATAGGCAGTTACCGCTTCCAAACCATTCGCCGCTAAAATGACCTTGCAGTTCAATCGATCCAGCATCGCTTCAGTGACTAATTGATTGACTTCGTTATCGTCCACGACCAAGATGTGGGCGCGATAATCTGGATTCATCGGGCATTGTTCTTGCACGTTACCCAGTTGTGGCGCTTCGGCAGCCCTATCGTATTTCAGCGGAATGCATACCCGGAACTCGGAGCCTTTACCGATTTCGCTGGATACGGTGATCGTTCCATGCATCAGAGCGACCAGGTTGCGTGTGATTGCCAGGCCTAAACCCGTTCCCCGGATGTGCTGGGCGGATTCGCCGATTTGAATGAATTCTTGAAACAGCCGCGTTTGGTTTTCGGCGCTGATGCCAATGCCGGTATCTTTAACTGTGAGTTCCAGTTCTATACCGTCCCGATTCGCAACCGGGAGACAGCGGATCAGAAGCCGAATTTCCCCGCGCTCGGTAAACTTGAAGGCATTTCCGAGTAAATTGAATAAAATCTGCTTGATCCGGTCGGGGTCACCGATCAAATTGCGCGATAAGTCGCAATCGAGGTCGGCAATAAAATTCACTGCGCTGTCTTTGGATTTGATCCGAAACAATAGATCGATTTCATGCATTATCGCGCTCAAATCGAATGTGCGGTCGACGATCTTCATTTGTGCGCATCGATCTTGGCGTAATCGAGAATGTCATCGATGATCCGCAGCAACGTTTGACCGGAATGATGGATCACGCCGACATAATTTTGTTGTTCCGTGTTCAATGGCGTTGTGGCGAGAATTTCGGTGATTCCCAGAACGCCGTTCATCGGTGTGCGGATTTCATGGCTCACAGTTGCCAGAAAAGCGGATTTTGCCTTGTTTGCACTCTCGGCTTGTACTTTCGCTTGTTCCAGGTCGATGGCTTGTTTCTCCAGCAAAATGGCCTGCTGGCGCGCAATCCAATAATTCTCATGCTGCAATTTGCCGTTATGAACGGAAAAAACAAAATAAGAAAGACCGATAATCAGCACAGCCAAGCCGCTATCAACCGGAAGAAACAGTGTAAAATTCACTAAACTCGGGATGTACGTCAATATTGCAAACGCGAGCATGAGCCGAATGCGCGGCGAAGTCGCTGCAATGCCACCCGCCATGATCCCGGCTGTTGTGAGTATGGATAGAGCCGCACCGCTATCGATCGTTTGGATCGATTTGAAAATCCAAATCAAAAAGGCAATCCAGGAAGCAGCGGTGGCAAGGTAGGCGATCAAAACCGCCTGTTCAATGAATGCCTCGCTTTGCGCTTGTGAATTGAATGCGTAGCGGTAAATGGCGAGACGGGCTGCCGCCAGGATAAGGAATAGAACGACAAAGAGATAAGCGGATGATTGCGAACTCAGCGTTGGCGACATCAGCACCGTGGCGCTGCTGAACAGTGCATAAAATAAGCCACCCTAGCGCATGCGCGCTACCACATCTCGATTGGTGCTGATTCGCACCGGCTCAAGATCGATTACGTCCGGATCCGACCACATACTTCTTTCACCTTGGATGCCAAGTTACTTTTTGCCTGTGGGAATATTAATTCAAATCCAATTCGAGCGTGAGTGTTAAAGAAGGGTGCTGTTTCTTTAACAAGCTTAGGGAAACGCTGATTAATTGGCTGTACGAGCGAATCACTTCGTTGCGCGGTACTCGCTATCTCGCCTATCTTATTGATATATACCTATTTTTGCGTTCCACGCGCCTCATGTTTCATCTCGTTCGCCGAATTAATCAGCGTTTCCTTGAGGTTGATGTAAGATTCGTGGCTAATTATACATCACTTTAATCCTATATATTATTTCAGGCGGTCGCGCGATGCTGCTCTCGATGTTTTTTGATCAGATCGTAAGCGGTTTGCACTTCTTTTGCTTGTTCGGTCGCAACCGCGATCATTTCTTCCGGTACGCCTTGCCCCATCAGTTTGTCGGGATGATACTGGCTCATCAATTTGCGATAAGCGCGCTTGATTTCTTGATCGCTATTGTCCTTGCTGACGCCTAGCGCCTTGTAGGCATCTTCCAAGGCGCTGGCCGACGATGCTTGGCCACCGGCAAAGTGCGCTCGATTCGTCACCATATCGAGCAACCGGTCGAATTCGACTGCGCTGTAGCCGAGATGGCTTGCTATGGTTTTAAGGAGCATCTCTTCGTCCGTATTCAAATGCCCGTCGGATAATCCCATGATGACGAGATAGACCAGCAGCATTTGTTTCAGATTGTCGGAATAGCCGCATACGGCTAAAAATTCGTTGATTTGCGGGTGAATGTCGTAATCGGCCGCTGTGCCTTGTTTGAACAGCGAGATGGCTTTCAGGCGGTGTTCGGGGGTCATGCCCAGCTTTTGCATGAATTGCTCGACATGCGATATTTCCGTTTCCGACACGCGGCCGTCCACCTTGGCCAGCCTGCCCATCAAAATAAAAGTTGTTTCCAGGAAGACTGTTTGGCGGCGCACCGCGTTGAATGGATTGATGCCGCCGGAGCCAAACGCCCTGATCCGGTCAACGATGCTGCCAAGGAAATATCCCAGGAAAATGCCTAAAATCCCGAGAACAAAAAAACCCGCCAATGCGCCCAATAATCTAAACACTGAAATTTCGGATTAAACAGAGAAAAAGGCAATTATAACGAATACCGGCCGATAAACCGGCAGGAAGATTAGCGTCGTAGCAACATCAAGACTGACTCGCCCATTGTTCGGGCGTCAAGGTTTTCATCGATAGCGCGTGAATTTCCTGTTTCATCCGGTCGCCCAACGATTTGTACACCAGCTGATGCTGCTGCACCATGTTTTTTCCTGTGAATTCGGCGCTGACGATCAGCGCATGGAAGTGATGTCCGTCATCGCCTTCCACCTGCACGTGTTCGCAAGGCAATGACGATTCGATATAGTTTTTTACGTTTTCCGCAGACAGCATTTTGTTTCTCCATAAATCAGTGACGTAATTTGTAACCCGTTTTCAACATCCAAATCGTGAGATAGGAAATCGCGATTAAGCATATTGCCACAATCGACAGGCTAATATAAGGCGAAATGTCCGATACGCCAAAAAAGCTGTAACGGAATCCGTCGATCATATAAAAAAACGGATTGAGATGGGATAGGTATTGCCAGCCTATCGGCAGCGAATGGATGGTGTAAAAAACACCGGATAAAAACGACAGCGGCAAGATGATGAAGTTCTGGAATGTCGCCAGTTGATCGAACTTGTCGGCCCAAATTCCGGCGATCAAACCGAGCGCTCCCAAGATCGCGCTGCCCAGTAAAACGAATAACAAAGCCCACAACGGCAGCAGCACCGGCGTATCGAAAAAGATCAGCGTTACGCCGTAAACCCCCAAGCCGACCAGTAAGCCGCGTGCCATCGACGCCAAAATATAAGCGAAGAAGATCTCGCGGTAAGTCAGCGGCGACAGCAGGATAAAAACGATGTTACCGCTGATTTTCGATTGAATCATGCTGGACGAGGAATTGGCGAACGCATTCTGAATCACCGCCATCATCACCAGGCCCGGGATCAGGAACGTGGTATACGCGACATCGGGATAGACTTCGATGTGCGCTTCCAGTACATGATGGAAAATCAGCAGATACAGCAAGGTGGACACCATCGGCGCCACGACGGTTTGAAAACCGACTTTCCAGAAACGCAGCAATTCCTTATACAACAAGGTAAAAAATCTGGTCATTGGGCCAAGTTCCCGTTATTTCGCATCAAATTGACGAACACGTCTTCCAAATCCGGTTGCTGTAATTGTATGTCCAGGATTTGGATTTGCGCCGACCGCAACGTTGACAAAATGGATTCGAGTTGCGCGTAGCCGTCGATACGCAGCTCGTGCATGTCATTGCTACGGTTGATTTCAAGCGGCAGCAACGCTTCGGGCAAACGATCCGGCAGCAAGCGCAGCCGTACCGAACCGCCGCCGGGCATTTTGCCGATGAGATTTTGTATTTCGTCCAGCGCGACGATTTTGCCCGCTTTCAGCATCGCAACGCGGTTGCACATGGTTTCCGCTTCTTCCAGATAATGCGTGGTCAGTACGATGGTATGCCCGTCCCGATTGAGTTGTTTGATAAAATCCCAAAGCGTTTGGCGCAATTCGACATCGACACCGGCGGTGGGCTCATCGAGAATGATGACCGGCGGTTTATGCACCAGTGCTTGTGCGACCAGAACACGGCGTTTCATGCCGCCGGAAAGCGCGCGCATATTGGCACCGGCTTTGCCGGTGAGATCCAGGCGCTCGATGATTTCGTCGATCCAGCGCGTATTGCTTTTTATGCCGTAATAACCCGATTGCATTTGCAGAATTTCGCGCACGGTGAAGAAGGGATCGAACACCAATTCCTGCGGTACGATGCCTACATTCAAGCGCGCTTGGCGATAATCCGCGATGACATCGTGCCCCATCACTTTCACCGAACCGCTATTAGCTAACGTGAGTCCTGCAATGATGCTGATCAGTGTCGTTTTTCCGGCGCCGTTGGGGCCCAGCAATGCAAAAAACTCGCCCGGATGAATGTCGAGATCGACATCGGTCAGCGCTTGCACATTGCCATAGCGTTTACTTACCTGCTTGATTGCGATGGCTGGCAACATAGTGGGAAATCAATCGATGGGCTGAGGTTTGTAGAACCGGGACGGGGACAGTGTGAGACTGCGTTCGGAAGCGCTAAACGGATGCTTGGCTTGACGAAATCGGAATGATCTCCGTTACGCCATAGAGCTGAATCAGACTTTTGAGATTTTCCGGAATGTTGATGAACTGCAAAGAGTGATTCTTTTTTCGCATCCCCCGTAGCCATTCGAGCAGCATACTGATGATCGTGGAATCCACTTCGGTTACTTTTTTCAAATCGATCGTCAAGGAGCGATCGTCAAACAATGCGATGCCTTTTTTTGTCAGCGCCACTACGTTATCGATGGTGACAGCGCCATCCACGATAATGCTGTCACCCTCTCGCTGAATCGTTGCGGTCAAATCGGTCATCGCTGCGGTTATTTCTTTCCTTCCAGCGATTTGTTTTTATCCGTCAGTGCCTTAATCAATCCTTCGACGCCGCCTTTGCGTACTTGGCTATTGAAACTGCCGCGGTAATTGGTCACCAGGCTCACGCCGGCCACCGTCACATCAAAAACTTTCCAGCCATCCGTTTTTTTCTCCATCGCGTAATCGATCGGAATTGGTTCTTTTCCTTTTCCTTGGATCACCATTGTCCGAACTGAGGTTTCGGTGCGATCGTCCAATGCAGGTATTGGATTGACCTTGATCGTTTCGTCCTGATAGCTGGTCAACGCATTGGAATAGGTGCGCACCAGCAAAGTGCGAAACTCGTCCACCAGCTTGGTTTGCTGTTCCGGTGAAGCTTTTGCCCAATGCTGTCCCATCGCAAGTTGCGTCATGCGATTGAAATTGAAATGCGGCAATATCTTGGTTTCGATCAGATCCAGCATTTTTTCCTTATTGCCGTTCCTTAACGCTTCGTCTTTCCTGATAATATCGATAACTTCCTGCACCGTTTGATCGACCAGTTTGTCGGGCGCCAGATTCGCCGACCATACCGGGAATGCCAGTACGCTAGAAAGCATCAACGCAATTATTCCAAGAAATCTTCTCATCGTTTCCTCACCAAAGTTTAAGTAGACTCAATACTAACCAACAACGATAAAATTGACAAATATCCGTTCACTCATAGCGAATCGTCCTCGGACGCTTTGTTGAATAAAAAGCGCCCGATCAATTCCTCCAGTACCATCGCGGAATTGGTTTTCATCAATTTGTCGCCATGTTGCAGCTTGGCTTCATCGCCACCCGCCGCTAAACCGATGTATTGCTCGCCGAGCAAGCCCGACGTCAGAATGCTGGCAAACGTATCTTTGGGAAATGAAAACCGGCTATCCATGCTCAGTGTTACGACTGCATCGTAAGTTTCCGTACTGAATTGAATATCGGTTACGCGCCCGACCACGACGCCAGCGCTTTTGACCGGTGCGCGCACTTTCAAGCCGCCGATGTTTTCAAAATTTCCGATAATGGTATAGCTTTGCGACGGATTGTAGACATTCAGATTGCCGACCTTGAGACTCAATATCATCAACGCGACAATTCCCGTCACGACAAACAAACCCACCCACAAATCCATTGTTGTCCGCTGCATTAACTCACTCCTCTAAACATGAATGCGGTCAAAATAAAATCAAGTCCCAAAATCACCAGCGACGATGTGACGACGGTGCGTGTGGTTGCGCCGGATACGCCTTCCGCTGTCGGCGGTGCATCGTAGCCTTCAAATACCGCAATGGACGTAACTGCGACACCAAAGAAACAACTCTTGATGAAGCCGTTGACGATGTCGAAGCGGAAATCCACCGCGCTTTGCATCTGCGACCAGTAAGAGCCTTCATCGACGCCGATGAATACCACGGTAACCAAATAGCCGCCGAATACGCCCATTACCGAAAAAATAGCCGCCAGAAACGGCATCGAAATCACACCGGCCCAGAAGCGCGGCGCAACCACGCGCGCTATCGGATCGACCGCCATCATGCCCATCGCGGCCAATTGCTCGGTGGCTTTCATCAAGCCGATTTCGGCGGTAATCGCCGAACCGGCGCGGCTGGCGAATAATAATGCCGCCACCACCGGCCCCAATTCACGCACCAGCGATAAGGCGACCAAAGTACCGACCGCCGATTCGGAGCCGTATTTCTGTAGCGTTTCGTAGCCTTGTAAGCCCAATACCATGCCGACAAATAAACCGGATACGACGATGATGATCAGCGACAGTACACCGGTAAAATACAGCTCCCGCACCACCAAACCGAAACGCCGCAGACTGGTGCTGGATTTGAGCAGCACCAACAGGAAGAACCGGGCCGCAACACCGAGTCGCCAAACGCTTTCAATCACCCGGTGCCCGATATTTTGGATACCGGACACGATATGTTTAAACAACGGGATCCTCCAGATTCAGATCGCTGCGGTATTGCTTCGCAGGGTAATGAAACGGCACTGGGCCGTCTTCTTCGCCGTGAACGAATTGATGCACGAACGGTGCGACCGAAGCGCGTACTTGTTGCGGCGTACCTTCGGCGGCAATGACGCCGTCGGCGATGAAATAAACATAATCGACGATTTTCAGCGATTCCTGAACGTCGTGCGTTACTACAATCGATGTCATGCCCAATGCGTCGGTCAAGCGGCGGATCAAGTTGCCGATGACGCTCAACGAAATCGGATCGAGTCCGGTAAAAGGCTCGTCGTACATGATCAACATCGGGTCGAGTGCGATCGAACGTGCCAAAGCCACTCGCCGCGCCATGCCGCCGGATAATTCGTTTGGCATCAAACGATGTGCGCCGCGTAACCCGACAGCGTGCAGTTTCATCAGCACCAGATCGCGAATCATCGATTCGGGCAGATCGGTGTGCTCGCGCATTTGGAATGCGACGTTATCAAACACCGACAAATCGGTAAACAGCGCGCCGAATTGAAACAACATGCCCATCTTGCGGCGCAATGCAAACAAGGCATCGCGGTTGAGTTCATGCACAACCTGCCCGGCAAATTTTACATAGCCGGAAGAGGGTTGCAGCGTGCCGCCGATTAACCGGAGCAGCGTGGTTTTCCCCGATCCGCTTCCGCCCATGATGGCGATCACTTTGCCGCGCTGCATCGTCATGTTGATGCCTTTTAAAATGGCGCGCGTATCGTAGGAAAAATTCAGATCCTTGATGTCGATGAGATTTTCGGATGCCATGCTGTGCCGTTAAGCCGATAAGTGGTGTTTTGATTGTTGTTTTGTTCGTGCTGTTAAAGCGGTGTCAATTTTAATGTACTTTCGCGGTGGAAAGATGTTTTATCCGTTTCTTTTTTGCTGCAAGTCGCGTAGATAAGCTTGCAAGTCGCGTTTGACCTCGGGCGCCAGCATGTACAAGCCGATAATATTCGGAACCGCCATGGCAAATACCATGGCATCGGTGAACAGAATAATGTGGGATAGCTGTGACGAGGCGCCGATGACGATAAATAAGCAAAACAGAAGCTTGTAAATCCGATCGACCATGATGCGTTCGCCGAACAGATACGTGGTGCACTTTAAGCCGTAATAAGACCACGAAATCATGGTCGAATAAGCGAATAGGAAAACCGTCAGCGCCAACACATACGGAAACCACGAAATCCCGGAAGCAAACGCGCGCGAAGCCAATTGCACGCCTTCGATGCCGCTGCCTTCGACATAGGTGCCGGAAATGACGATGACCAAGGCCGTAATCATGCAAACCACCACTGTATCGATGAACGGCCCGAGCATCGCCACCATACCCTGACTGACCGGCACATCGGTTTTTACCGCCGCATGCGCAATCGCCGACGATCCGAGTCCCGCTTCGTTGGAGAAGGTGGCTCTCTGAATGCCCATCAACAAGGCGCCCATCAGCGCGCCAATACCGGCTTCGGGGTACAACGCCAATTCAAAAATGGTTTTGATGGCGCCGGGAATAGCCGCATGATGCACGCCGATCACGATCAATCCCGCGATCACATAAATAGCCGCCATGACCGGTACGATGCGCCCGGCCACCGCAGCGATCCATTGAATGCCGCCGATGATGACCATGCCCACCAGCACCGCCATGAATAAACCGAACAACCAGCCTTTGTCTGCGATGAAACTGGCATCACCGCCCGTTACCACCAATGCTTGTTGGTACGCCTGATTGGCTTGGAATAATCCACCAGCGCCGATGGTGCCGCCGATGCAGCAAGCCGCGAACAGCCCCGCCATGAATTTTGCCATGCGCGGTTGTTGCAATCGATCGAACGCGCTGTGCAAGTAATACATCGGGCCGCCGGAAATCATACCGGGATCGTGCGCAGAGCCGTACTGGCGATATTTGACGCCCAAGGTCACCTCGGCAAATTTGGTTGACATGCTGAGCACACCCATGAGCGCCATCCAGAACGCGGCACCCGGCCCGCCGACGGAAATTGCCACGGCAACACCGGCGATATTTCCCAATCCGATGGTGGCCGATAACGATGTCATCAATGCCTGAAAACGGCTGATTTGACCGCTCGGCCTGCCATGATCGTGCTTGCCGCGCAGAACGTCGATGGCATGCGCAAAATAACGGATATTGATGAAGCCGAGATAAAACGTAAAAAACAACGCCGCTATGACCAGCCAAATCAAAATCAGCTTGATCTCAAGATCGAGCAGTCGAATGCTGTAGAAAATAACCGATGCCACCGCGTTTGAAACCGGCTCGAAAGTCGCATCAATTAATTTGTCGATTTCCATTCGTTGTAGAGCTCCCGTAATACATTACATGCAAAAATCCAGGCGAAAACCGGCGGTTTTTCGATCAAACCAAGTGATCGTTAACTGATATATTGCGCATTCAACGGTCTATTACACCAACCAATCATGAGAACGATCGAATGCTAAATTTTTCATTTTGCCACATTTCATTTCGCCGTGCATTTTGCCGTCCTGCCGTGACCGGTTAAGCCGCATCGAGATTAATGCTGCCGACCGATATGTTTTACAACAAGCGATTTTACCGGGTTATCGGCTTATTGCTGCTCATCGCGGCACCGGCACTTTTTGCAGGCACCATCTACCGCAATGTCGACGAGCGAGGGCGCGTCACTTATTCCGATACGCCATCCGCCGGTGCGCAGCAAATGCAAATCCGCACGCAAGTACAGCGCCGGTTGTATCAAGTCGACAAAGTATACGATGGCGATACGATTACGCTGGAGGGCGGCAAGCAAATACGTTTGCTCGGCGTGAATACGCCGGAAATCGAAAGCCGCGTGCGCAGCGAAGAATCCGGCGGGGTTGCGGCAAAAAAATGGCTGCAGAATTTGTTGCAGGGAAAAGAAGTGTTTCTGGAATTCGATCAGGAGAAAAAAGACAAATACAAACGCCAGCTTGCCTATGTTTTCTTGCCCGATGGCAAACATATCAACCTTGCTTTGCTGGAAAACGGCCTGGGGACGCTCAGTATTGTTCCGCCTAATCTGCGCTATGCCGACAAACTGATCCAGGCGCAACAACACGCCGAAAAGAAAAAACTCGGCGTTTGGGCAATGCCGGAATATCAGCCTCGCCCCATTACGCAAATTGCCGGTCATACCAAAGGCTGGCAACGGTTCACCGGTTCGCCGGTCACCGTTAAAACCAACAAAAAATATACTCGGTTGATTTTTAACGATAAGGTCGACGTGCGTATCGACAATAGCAACCTCAAATTATTTCCGGAAATATCGGCTTACGTCGGCAAATCCTTGGAAATTCGCGGTTGGGTTGCTCGAAGCAAAGATCGTTATTCAATACTGGTGCAACATCCGAGCTCGTTGGTTGTGCAGTAGGAGGGCGAGGGGAAAGGGGGGGCGATCTGTTTTTTTAGCGAGTTCGATAAACTTTGCTTTCGGGAAAAATAGAGGCGATTCGATTACTCTACGCTTTCTTCGCTTTTTTCTACCGAGAAGCGATATCCTGTTCCTCTGACAGTTTGTACTAAATGCTCTTTGCCAACAGATTCAAGGCTTTTTCGCAACCGACGGATATGAACATCAACGGTACGGTCTTCGATAAAAACATGATCGCCCCAGATACGATTCAATAGCTGTGTGCGTGAATGCACACGCTCCGCATAAGTCATCAAAAAATGCAATAAGCGAAATTCCGTTGGGCCCAATAAAAGTTTTTCCGGTTTAATATTATTATCGTTGGCTTGTGCATATACTCTATGTGTAACGGGATCCAACTTTAGGCCGCCGATTTCGATGACTTCGTCAGACATTTCCGGTAATCGTCGGCGCAGTACGGCTTTGATCCGCGCTAGCAATTCCCGAGGGGAAAAAGGCTTGGTGATGTAATCGTCGGCGCCGGCATCCAATCCGGAAATTTTATCGCTTTCCTGGGTGCGTGCGGTAAGCATGATGATAGGAATGTCTTTGGTGCGTTCTTCCCGCCTCAATTTTCGTGCAAATTCCAAACCGCTCATATCCGGCAGCATCCAGTCGAGCAATACGAGATCCGGCAAAACGCTATTAGACATCTTTACTGCTTGTTCCGCAGTTTCCGCGCATAAAACCAAATGCCCCGCTTTTTTTAAATTAAGCGCGATCAGTTCCTGAATGGCAAGTTCGTCTTCAACAACCAATATGGTGGCGGTCATCAGTTACCTCGTTTCTAAAATATCTAATTGAGTGAGCGTAAATGATATGAATAATGCGTTACATATTTATGACGGTATGATGAAAATCGTTTTTTTCGGTAATGCATGACTGCATGATCGGGTCAATCGACGGCATCGGGCGAAAAACGGATGGAAACGATGCGCAGTAACGTCAGCATGGCAATCACGGCGATGTGTAAACCGACTTCGGTCAATGTGTACTCCTTATACCAAAGACCGATAAGCTCGCCAATCAATACCACCAATGCGACATCGAGAATAAAAGTGACTTTTACGCGCCCCAGCGCCAGATAGGATTGCAAGATTCGTATGAGCTCGAGAATTGCCAAGATCAGTACGACATCGATAATAATATGCTCGGCAATGCCTGCCCAGCCAAGCTTAACAATGTGCTGCAGATTGATGATTAAACCGATAATGCCTGCAGCAATCCATAGGTATAGCGACAGCATCAGAACACCGACGATCGATTGAATGGCACGTGCATGCCAATCCGTATCGATTAATAGCAAAAGGTTTTTGTTTTTAGTAATCGCATGATTCGTCATCGAATTTCTCCGCTAGATTGTTCTTCAGAATTGCTATCTTAGCGTTGACATATAAAAGTTTGATGACAGGA
>JALRCN010000027.1 GCA_023257295.1 Nitrosomonas sp.
GTATT
The DNA here is from genome assembly GCA_023257295.1 of Nitrosomonas sp. GTDB lineage: Bacteria > Pseudomonadota > Gammaproteobacteria > Burkholderiales > Nitrosomonadaceae > Nitrosomonas. Next base: position 6 of record JALRCN010000027.1, read on the forward strand.
TATCACCTAATAATTTTGAAAAAAAACTTAAGGAGAAAAATCAAATCACGATAGATTACAATTCGAACAAGCAAGTCAAAACGTTCTCGACTTGGTGAAAAAACTGTCCGTTAAAATGGGACAACTCCAACTCCAACTCCATAATGAGCAACAAGGAATGACTGTTCACGGTAAGGACTTTCTTGCATCATTAGCGGCCAATGAAACGATTATCGTACAAACCATTACGCCAACGGTCAGCGATACTCAAACGCTGCATGCGCCCATTATTATTACCGGCTCCAATAACGCCAGCGATCCCAGACAGGCTCTGGTAATTGACGTCAGCAACCTGCCATCGGGCACCATCCTCCAGCTAAACAATGTGGCCTTTGCCTCCATCATCGGATCTGTTCGCGCCGTAGGCGGCGCTGGTGAGAATTTTGCTGTGGGGGATGATGAAAATCAGTTTATGGTACTGGGCGCTGATGATGATGTTTTGTTCGGCGGTGGCGGTGATGATACGGTCGGCAGTCTGGGCGGCGATGATCAAACTTCCGGTGATGACGGCGATGATATCGTTTACGGCGGAACCGGCAACGATCAGATCAATGGCGGTTTGGGTTTTGATCGTGCAACGCAGGCAGGACAGTTAGCGGATTATCAGGTGGCCGTGCAGGGCAATGGGATCACTTTGACAAATAGCAATGGCGAAGAAGTCGACACACTGACCGATGTTGAACTGATCCGTTTTGCCACCGGCCCCCAGTCTAGCGATTGCCCATTCCGCTATTGAGGCGGTTGCGCATCACCTGGCCAAAACCTGGCTGGGACGTGATTTGACCACGGGTGAAGGCAGCGTGGTGCAAAACTGGGCGGGGGCTACGACGGAGGATATTCTAACCGCTTTCTACAGCCTGCCCGAGGCGGCTGGTTTCCTGGATAAAACACCTGATGAATTGCTGGCAGGTCTGGCAACCAATCCAAACATTATCCAGCTGGATGTGGTGCGCGAATTGATTGGCGGCGATGATAACGATCAGGGTTATTTGCCATTGGGATTGGCCTTAAATGCCGATGGGGGTGCAGGCCATGATGTGCTGCGCATGCCGGGTGATCGTGAGGATGTACATCTGGAGTTTGTGGGCGACAGTCTGGAGCTGACTCGTCTGGATGACGGTGCCATGTTAAGCATCAAGAACGCTGAGGCGATTGCTTTTGACAGCGGTGAAACTGTATTGATTGCGCATAATCAGATTGATGCCATACTAGGACGCCTATTCCATAGCTTCTTCAATCGTGACGCCACCTCTGCTGAATGGCAATTGTGGCAACTGGTTCCTGCTGACCAACTAGACCCGGAAGATGTTTTAGACTGGTTTCAACAAAATTCCAACCTGGATGACTTATCCGATACAAACTATGTCCAGACCATCTTTACCCAAACACTGGGGCGACAGGCATCGGGTAGCGAATTCAGCTTCTACCTGAATCGGCTCGAAAATAATCTGATAGATCGCGGATGGCTGGCAGTTGCAGTCGCTGAAAGTTCCGAAGCAGCCATCCATCTGGCGGGCAGCGTCATGCTGCATGAAGGATGGGTATAATGTATCCCCATATTGCCTTAATTGAACGCCTCATCGGCAGGCCGTAGCGACGAATCGGAACAACAATCCGCTTATTTTTGTGAATATCTGCGATAATTCGCTATCCATTCTTTTTTGCTTTCTTGCCGCTGTTGTTAAAGATTAATCCTCTTAATATTTTTCTTAGCCTATGGCGGCATCGCCCATTGATTCTGCAATTGTCGCAACGAGAAATCGCCGGGCGTTACCGTGGATCTTTCCTCGGGTTATTATGGTCGTTCATTACGCCCTTATTGATGCTGGCAATTTACACTTTCGTATTTAGCATCGTATTCAAAGTCCGGATAGATCCCGGCAGCAGCATCGACGACGACCGCTTTGCTTTTGCCTTGGTTTTGTTCGCAGGCTTGATTTTCTACAACTTTTTCTCGGAATGCCTTTCGCGCTCACCCGGGCTTATCGTCGGCAATGTCAATTACGTCAAGAAAATCATATTCCCCTTGGAAATTCTGCCTTGGGTTACCGCCATTTCCGCCCTTTTTCATGCCTGCACCAGCTTTATCATCCTGCTGCTCTTTTTGCTCATCATCGAGCACCCGTTTCATTGGACGTTGATTTATCTGCCCATCATCGTATTTCCATTCGTATTACTAACGCTGGGACTATCCTGGTTTCTGGCTTCAATCGGTGTTTTCGTTCGCGATATCAGTCAATTTATCGGCTTGATACTCACCGCCCTGCTGTTCATGAGCCCCATTTTTTACTCGGCGGCAGCGCTGCCGGAAGCCTTGCGCGATTACTTGTTCCTGAATCCGCTGACTTTCATCATAGAGCAAGCGCGCGCAGTATTGCTGTACGGCCAAGGGCCCGACTGGCCGGGATTGCTTGTTTATTATGCAATTGCCCTATCGACGGCTTATGCCGGTCTTGTGTGGTTTGAGAAAACACGCAAAGGATTTGCCGATGTGCTCTAAATTTGCAAATCCCGGGGCTGCCATAGACGCTATCCGGTTGTCCAAATGCTATCAACTATACAGTCATCCACGCGATCGCCTGAAGCAATTCCTGTGGCCTCATCGCTGGCTTGGTTCAAAGCAATATTACCGCGAATTATGGGCGTTAAACGACGTCAATTTATCGGTGATGCACGGCGAAGTGGTCGGCATCGTGGGCCAAAACGGTTCCGGAAAATCGACGCTGCTGCAATTGGTCTGCGGTACGCTGACGCCGACACACGGTGAAGTCAAAGTGTCCGGACGAATCGCTGCACTGCTGGAACTGGGCGCAGGGTTTAACCCCGAGTTCACCGGACGGGAAAATATCGTGATGAGCGCGGCTATCTTGGGGCTCACCCCAGCCGAGATTGCCGACCGCATCGAAAATATCATCGATTTCTCCGGCGTGCGCGATTTCATCGATCAGCCAGTTAAAACCTATTCCAGCGGCATGTATGTCCGCCTGGCCTTTTCGGTTGCGATTAACGTCGATCCCGATATTTTGGTGATCGACGAGGCGTTGTCGGTCGGCGACGGTGCATTCGCGCGCAAATCGTTTTCCCGCATCATGGAAATGCGCGATGCCGGAAAAACCATTTTATTTTGCTCGCATTCGCTGTTTCAGGTCGAATCCCTGTGCGCCCGCGCGATTTGGATTCACCAGGGAAAAATCGTTTTAGATGATGCATCGCCGCAAGTGGTGTCCGCTTATCAGGCGTTTCTCGATAAAAACTCGCCCGATTTGACGCTCGATAGACCGGTAGCCGATCATAACAGCGCACCGGTTGGTAGCGGATCTGCATTCGGCAGCGCGCATCTTGAAAAAGTAAAACTCCAAGTCAACGGCGCCGATACGCCACACGCCATCATCGATAGCGGAAAAACCGGCATCGCGATAGAAATCGCTTTCGCTTCGGATCCGGCATTGCCTTGCCCCACTGTTGCGATGACACTGCACGCCAAGGATGGACGCACCATTACCAGTGCCGCAACCTGGGAAGACCGAATCGATTTGCCGCGCTCGCATGACGGGAAGAGCCGGGTTTGGTTGAAACTGGATCGATTGCCGTTGCTTAAAGGGGAATATTCCATCAGCATTTACTTACTGTGCGAACGCGGCATCCACTTGTACGATTCGGCAGAAAGCTTAGCCAATCTGCAAGTCGTTCAGAACGGGCGCTTACAGGGCTATTTTTCCATTCCGCATCAATGGGAAACCAACGCGATTATCACGACTGATGACCCAAACAATTAATTCCGATCCGCCAGAAAATACGCTGCTTTACCAGCAAGCCGATCCTGCCGATACGGCGCCGGAAGTACCGTCGCCATTCAGAAATCTGGTTTTCCCGCTGAATGTTTATGCGCATGCCATGCTGCTGCAGGAAGGAAAAGCCGCCTATTTGCATTACGGCTTGTTTCAGGATGACCAAGCAGGCTTGCAAGCGGCGCAACAATATTCGACCGACCTGCTGATGGCACGGCTGCCATCGTCGCCTTGCCGTATTCTGGAAGTCGGAGTTGGCTTGGGCGCGACGATTTCCTTACTAAACCAGCGCGGCTATGCCATTCAAGGCATCACACCCGACGCCGGACAAATCGCCTATATCCGGCAAACATTGGGAGCGCAAGCGCCTGTCAGTTGCCAATCGCTGGAAGACTTTGAAGCGCAACGGGAAAGTTTTAACGTCGTCTTGTTTCAGGAATCCGCACAATATATAGAACCGATGGTTATTTTTGACAAGGTATCGGATTTGCTTTCTCCCGCCGGAGATTTGTTCGTCCTTGACGAATTCACCCTGAAGCACGATGAAACCGGCACCGCGGGACTGCATCATCTGAGCCATTTCATCGCACTGGCCATAAGATTCGGATTTGATTTGATTGAACACAAGGATCTATCGGTACTGGCTGCTCCCACGCTGGCTTATCTGCTGAAAATTATCGATACACACCGAAATCGCCTGATTCAAGATCTGCCGGTCAGTAAAGAGCAACTCGATCGGCTGAATGCATCCAATCGCGTTTATCAACAGAAGTATGCCAGCGGGCATTACGGCTATGCATTGCTGCATTTCAGAAAAACAAAGAAACCCGTATGGCGCTTGAGTATGCTCGAGGGCGAGCAAATTTCGCACATGCGGGGTCTGTTTGAAAAAACGTTCAATCAACCAATGTCGCCCGCCTTCTGGCAATGGAAATACCCTGCAAATTCGGGACGGGAAATCGGTATCTGGCGGGAAAATCGCTTGGCAGGCCATTACGGCGGCATTGGCAGAAACATTTTATTCTTCGGCCAGCCGCAAACGGCGGTACAAATCGGTGATGTCATGGTGGATACGAAAGAGCGGGGTGCGCTCACCCGGAAAGGCCCTTTTTTTCTGATGGCCGCCACATTTC
>JALRCN010000124.1 GCA_023257295.1 Nitrosomonas sp.
TGACGACCATCGATGCATCGGGTTGAACATGGAGCATGCGATAGAAATTGCGTCGTTCGATCATAAGCGCGTGGAATTCGAGTCGTCGAATGGTGAAGTTGTCGGCATTGCTGTTGAAATCGCAGAAGTCGGCGGTGATCGGATTCCAATTGTCGGCTCGACAAAAAAGTAAGCTTGATTGAGCAAGTTTCGTATCATCGGTTTTTCTCTGAGAATCTGACGAATGGATGCGTAGATTTCGTTACCAGCGGGCATAGCGCAGGGCGTGCAAATCCCGGTCATAAGTATCGGGATAAAAATGCACCCGGTGCTGCGGCTCATCGACCCAGGCCGTAATATACATTAAGTAAATCGGTAGCGGTTTGGGTAAATGCATGGTTACGGTTTCATCGTTGGCCATGTTTTCATTGAATTTCTCCAATAAATCAGATTGATTCAGCGCGAAAGCCGCCAGTTTCAGCGGCTTTTCCAAACGGATGCAACCGGAACTGAAGGTTCGCATGTCGCGTTTGAACAGCGACTTGGACGGGGTGTCGTGCAAGTAAATGCTGAAAGGATTGTCGAACATGAATTTAACTTTACCCAACGCATTATGCTCGCCCGGCTGCTGGCGTAAAAAGAACGGAAAACCATGTTTGTATTTATGCCAATCGATGGTGTCGGGGTCGATAGCTTCCGCATTCCGGTCATGACCCGGATACACTTTAAATCCCGATGATGCAAAAAAATCGGGATTGCGCAGTTGTTTGGGCAGTAAATCCTTGTGCGCGATGCTGGCGGGAACGTTCCAGTAGGGATTAATGACCATGTGCGACACGGCACTGTTGAAGCTTGGTGTGGAACGGTAATCGCGGCCTACGATGATGCGCATAGTCAAAACCTGTTGATCGTGTTCGATTGCTCTGAGAATAAAACCGGAGGTGTTGACCAGCAAATAACGATCCCCCAGGTTTCGCGGTAGCCAGCGCAAGCGTTCCATGCTGATGCGAAGTTGGCGTATTTTCCACTCCAGTGGCGTATTTAACGCCTGAACGGTGTTTTTGCCGATGACGCCGTCGGCATTTAAACCATGTTGTTCCTGAAACGCTTGGATCGCCGATACCAAGGCGAGGTCGTAATGTTGACTTTGATTGAGGGCAAGATTGTACGCAGCAATGCCATCGGCAATGTAGGCTTGCGCAATGCGTTGGCGAAGCAGCGGCACGGTTGTGCCGGTGTCGCCCGGATGAATCGGCGGCGAGGAGGGAATCTGCATCCATTGTGTGTTATTCCGGGCAAGCTCCCGGTAATGCGCCAAGGTTTTTTTAAGTAGCCGATAATTTGGCTTTTGTGGCGGTAAGTCTTCGAATGCTTGCTGCAGGCGATTGGATGCAATCGCGTCGTGCAAGAATGCAATGGTATCGAATTCAGGACGAGGAATATGCCAGTCCGGATCGGTCGATTCAATGGGTAATCGGCCGCGTGCCAAATCATGCGCCAATTGCAATAGCGCGTGAGTGATGCGTATTTCCAATTCGATTGCGATTGATGGGGATTGATCCGCTTGCAGTTGCCGCAACAGTGGTAATTGATAATCGCGGCTGTCGAGCCCTTCTGCGTTGGCGGCGGCGATAACATGCAATGCTGTTTCAAGTAAAGCCGGATAAGATTGGTGCGTTGTCCAGATGGGTTGGAACTGTCGCTGCGAATAAAGCGCGCGCAAATTCGCCAGTTCAGCGCCGCCAATGGCATAAACGGCGGATGGAGCGAGTTTCTGCTCCAGGATTTTTGCTTCGGTAGATACCGCCAGCGTGACCGACGATTTTAAAATGATTAGGGTGAAACAAAGAAATCGAAGCACCTTTGCAAGCGGTTGGAGTAGATGGCGCGACACGAAACAATTCCTTTATGGTGAACGGAGAAAGGCTGCCGCACCTAATGCGAATTCAAAGCGCAATCGGTTTGGGAGAATCGCTTTACATCCCACGTCAATATGTTCTTTTCTTCGGTGGGAAAGATTCTACTGTCAGAGGTTTCAGTCGCACCGGCTTATAGTCCAGCCGATTATCTTCACTGAAAAATAACGTATGTTTTAGCCACTTGACATCGTCGCGTTCGGGAAAATCGTTGCGGGCATGCGCGCCACGGCTTTCGCGGCGCGCTTCGGCGGAGATCATAGTGGCAATGGCGACTTCTTTTAAATTATCCAGTTCCAGCGCTTCAATGCGGGCGGTGTTGAATACTTTACTTTTGTCCTTGATTTCCGTGTGCGCCACACGCTGGCCTACTTCAAGGATTTTTTCCACGCCTTGTTGCAGCATGTCCTCAAAGCGAAATACGCCGCAGTAGGTTTGCATGGTTTTGGCCAGCGTCGCGTTCACCTGCGCGACATTCTCGCCGTCTTTTTGGTTTTCCAGACGCGTCAAGCGTGCCAGCGTTTTGCCGGCGGCATCGTCCGGTAACGGTTTATGGTGCGGATGAATTTTTAAGTCTTCGATGATCTGATTGGCGGCGGCGCGGCCGAATACCACGAGATCGAGCAGCGAATTGGTTCCCAGGCGATTGGCGCCGTGCACCGATACGCAAGCGCATTCGCCGACTGCGTAAAATCCCGCGATGGTTTCTTCCGGTCCGGTTTTATACGGTGCCACCACTTGACCGAGATAATTGGTCGGAATGCCGCCCATCATGTAATGCGCGGTGGGCACCACCGGTATCGGATCGTTGATCGGATCGACATGCGCAAATTTGATCGCCAGTTCGCGGATGCCGGGTAAGCGGGTTTTGATGATTTCCGCACCGAGGTGATTCAATTTCAACAGCAAATGATCGCGTTCCTCGCCGCAACCGCGTCCGTCCTTCATTTCGGTGGTCATGGCGCGCGATACCACGTCGCGACTGGCCAGATCCTTGGCGTTGGGCGCATAGCGCTCCATGAAACGCTCGCCCTCGCGATTCAGCAAATAACCGCCTTCGCCGCGCACCGCTTCGCTGATCAAGACGCCGACACCATATACGCCGGTTGGATGAAATTGCCAGAATTCCATGTCTTCCAGCGGAATTCCGGCGCGCGCGGCCATGCCCAAACCGTCGCCGGTATTGATCAATGCATTGGTGCTGGCCTGAAAGATCCGCCCGCCGCCGCCGGTGGCGAATAATGTGGCCCTGGCTTGCAGGATCATGGTCTCGCCGGTTTCCATTTCCATTGCGGTTACGCCCAATACATCGCCTTGTTCGTCGCGAATCAGATCCAATGCCATCCATTCGATGAAAAACTGCGTATTGGCGCTGACATTGCGCTGATACAAAGTGTGCAACAGTGCATGGCCGGTGCGATCCGCCGCCGCGCAGGAGCGGGTGGCTTGCGCACCGCCAAAATTTTGCGATTGCCCGCCGAACGGGCGTTGGTAAATTTTGCCGTTTTCCAAACGGTCGAACGGCATGCCGTAATGTTCCAGTTCGTAGACCACTTCGTTGGCCTGGCGGCACATGAATTCGATTGCATCCTGGTCGCCCAGATAGTCGGAGCCTTTCACGGTATCGTACATGTGCCAATGCCAGTTATCCTCGGTCACGTTCCCCAGCGATGCGGCGATGCCGCCTTGCGCCGAGACGGTGTGCGAGCGGGTAGGGAATACTTTGGACAATACCGCGACTTTCAGTCCCGCTTCGGATAGTTGTAGCGCCGCGCGCATGCCGGCGCCACCCGCGCCGACGATGACCACATCGAATTTTCTTTTGGTTATCGCCACATCAACTCCACAAAATTTCAGCAGTCCAGACTAAATAAGACACTAAGGAAACGATGACCAGGATCTGCAAGGTCAGGCGTATCGCCGTGGCATGTACGTAGTCCATCAATACATTCCGCACGCCCACCCATGCATGCCAGAATAAGCCAATGAAAAATACCAAGGTTGCGATGCGTATCCAAGGTGTGGTGAAAACATTTTTCCACGCGGCATAATCCTGCGGCGCGGCAACCCAGATCACGCCTAATAGCACGGCCAGATAAGCTATCATTAGCACGGCGGTTACGCGTTGGATCAGCCAGTCCTTAACGCCGTAATGTGCGCCCGTCACCGCGCGCCTGGTAAGTTTTACCATAGCAGCAGCCCCGTTAATAAGGTCAGCAAAACCCCGGCAGCAAGCACCAGCTTGCTGCCGGTTCTCGCTTGCGCCAGGCTGACACCCAGGTGCAGATCAAGCATTAGATGACGAATGCCCGCGCACAAATGGTGCAGGAAAAACCAAACCGGTAATAACAATAGAATCTTATAGGCAGAGTTTTGCAGATATTGCAGTAAAACTTCAAAGCCTTGCGGCGATTCCAGTGACCGTTGCAGGCCGCACAATAACAATGGAATACCCGGAAAGAAAAGCAAAATGCCACTGATGCGATGCAGTATCGATACGATGGCGGGTAACGGTTGGCTGATCTTAAAAAGATTGAGATGTTTGGGGCGTTGGCGATGCAGTTTTGCGTCCATGCTCTATGCTCAAAATTGGATTGACTTGCAACTCTGATAAAACCTGAAAAGACGTTCGTTTTTTAGAACGGCACACCAGTATATTTTATACGCGCACGTTATAAAACCATTTCTTCTCGAGACGTAACAGGAAGATTCCCCGCCTATGCGGGTAACGATCTTATTCCAGCGATACGCGCAAAGAAGCTGCCGCCGCCCAAGGCGCAAAGACGATGGATGCCAGCAGGAATGCGCCGATCAATGACAAATGCGCATCGAAGGCGATGCCGGACATATTCGCCTCGACTGCGCCTGAGCCGAAAATCAACACCGGGATATACAAAGGCAACACCAGCAGCGAAACCAGCACGCCGCCGCCGCGTAAACCCAATGTCAGCGCGGCGCCGATGGCGCCGATCAAACTCAATACCGGCGTACCCAGTAAAAGAGCCACAGTTAGAACGAACAAGGCATCCGTCGGTAAATCGTATTGAATACCGAGCACCGGTCCCATCAACACCAACGGTACGCCGGTGACCAACCAATGCGCTGTTGCCTTGCCCAATACCAGCAGCGACAGCGATTGCGGCGAAACCAACATTTGCTCGAGCGTGCCGTCGCTATAATCGTTGGCAAACATTCTGCCTAGCGAAAGCATCGATGCCAGCAAAGCGGCGACCCAAACGACGCCGGGCGCCATGGTGCGCAGCAAATTCATTTCCGGGCCGACACTCAAAGGAAACAGGCTGACGACAATGACGAAAAAGAACAGCGTCGTCAAAACATCCGACTGACGCCGTATGGCCAACAAAAGATCGCGTTTAATTATCCAAAAAAACATATTAACTCAATTGCAATTGCGAAATGGCGGCAGCGGCGATTTCAATTTCCTGGTGCGTTGTCATCACCACCATGCCGCCTTGTTGCAAGTGCTGTTCCAATAAATTCCGCATCAGATCGACTGCAGACACATCCAGTGCCACCAACGGTTCATCCAAAATCCACAAGGCTGTCTTACATACCAATAAGCGCGCCAGCACCACCCGGCGGCGCTGCCCTTGCGACAGCACCTTGACCGGAAGCATTTCCCGTCCTTTCAATCCCATGCGACGCAATGCTTCGACGGCTTGAACGGCGGTAATTTCAAAACCGGCCAATGCGCTCGAAATCTGCAAATTCTCAAGCGCCGTGAGATCGTCCTTGGTGCCGCTCGAATGGCCGATGTATGTCAGGTCTGCATAATATCCGCCGTCACGGGAACGAACGGACGTACCATTCCAAAGAATTTCACCTGCCGCAGGATTCGATAATCCGCACAGCATGCGCAACAAACTGGTTTTGCCGCTGCCGTTGGGGCCGCGCACTTGCAATAGGCTGCCCGCTGCAACGGAAAAACTGACATCGCGAAAAAGCTCGCGATCGCCGCGAACGCAAGCGAGATTGACACCTTGTAGCATTATTTGAACGACTCAGAGAAATAAACGCGTCATTGTAGCGTATTTGCCCATGCGTTTCTTACTTGACTGCGATTGAGCGCCAGCCACTGCAACGCGATAATCGCACTGGCTGAATTGAGTTCACCCGATTGCAGCAATGCCAACGCAGCATCCAGGGAAACGACATGAACTTTGATGTCTTCGCCCTCGTGCTGAGCGCCGAATATGCCGCCCGCATGTTTCGCATCGACCCGGCCGCAAAACAATGCGACACGCTCGGATGTTCCGCCCGGGCTGACCAAGAAATCATACAAAGGAATCAAATCGGTAACGGTGCAATTGGCTTCTTCTATACTTTCCCGCTTAACCACATCTTCCGCCGTTTCGCCGGACTCGATCATGCCCGCTACGATTTCGAGTAACCACGGCCCGCCGGGTGCATCGAGCGCACCGGCGCGGAATTGTTCGAT
>JALRCN010000004.1 GCA_023257295.1 Nitrosomonas sp.
CAATGTGTGCAAACACACCGCGTAAATCGGCTTTCTGCTGCTCCGTCAGCGCTGTTTGTAAATGCTTCGCGAGATACCAATCGGGAAACAGATTCAATTCCCGCATTAATAGCGTTTCATCGTAAGGCGGCAACTCGTGCGCCCTGATCGACGACTGCATCAGAATCAGCGCATCGGCGGCTTCCGCATAAAGCGAATCGGCATATTCCGGTTGGGCGGTCAGCGCCTGCAAATAGGTTGTATTGCCCAAATCGGACAATAACAAAAAACCCATGGCAAGATTTTTTGCCAAAATCTGCGGCACATGCACACCAGTCGCGGCCAGAATTTCCGCCACTTTGACGAAAGGCGCGCAATCTTCTTGCTGCGGCGGCGCATCCATGACGATAAATGTCCGATCGTCGAGCGATACACGAAAATAGCGCCGGAAACTGGCATCTGCAGAAGCCGGTTGCAGCGACAGCGGCCTTCCCGGAAATTGCTGCTTCACCCAATCTTCAAGTTGTTGTTTTCGATCCATGGATTGGTTATTCATTTTTCAGTAAAAATGTCCGATTAACTCACCCGACGATCGCGAATTCCAAGCCGTCCAATCCAATAAAACTGGAATGCTTTGCGATAACAATGGATAATTCGACGTGGTTAGCATAATTCGACGGCAGCCATTTTAACATGCTGCCAATGCCGCCAGCTGACCAAGTAATGAATCAATTCACCAGGAGAATAACGATGCTAAATAAAAACGTAATTGATGAAATCAACGCCAAAGTCAGCGAAATTTTGCAAAACAGCCCGGCAAAAGATATCGAAAAAAACGTCCGCGTCATGCTGTCCGGCGCATTCTCGCGGCTCGATTTGGTCACCCGCGATGAATTTGACATTCAACAGGAAGTTCTGCAACGCACGCGCGAAAAATTAACCGCGCTCGAGACCAAAGTGGCCGAATTGGAAGCACGGTTGCCGCAATCGTCGCCGGGCACCACCGATCAAGACAACCCGTAACCGACTGCTTCCGCCAAGCATACCGGCACCGCGCGCCAAGCGATGTCACTTGCCGTTCTGTATAGCCGGGCGCTATCCGGAATTCAAGCGCCATTGGTAACCGTTGAAATACACATTGCCAACGGCCTACCCAGCTTTACCATCGTCGGCCTGCCCGATACCGAAGTCAAAGAAAGCAAAGACCGCGTCCGGGCAGCCTTACAAAATGCGCACTTCAAAATTCCCGCGCAACGCATCACCGTCAACCTGGCCCCCGCCGATTTACCGAAAGAAAGCGGGCGTTTCGATTTGCCGATTGCACTGGGCATCCTCGCCGCCACCGGACAAATCCCTAAAGACAAACTCGATCGATACGAATGGGCCGGAGAACTGGCGCTAACCGGCGAATTACGCCCAATCCACGGCGCATTGGCGATGACGTACAACGCATCGCAATCCGGCCGTGGTTTCATATTGCCGCAGCAAAATGCTGCTGAAGCGGCGCTGGTCAAAAACGCCACGATTTACGCGGCAACATCGCTGCTGCAAGTTTGCGCACACCTGAACGGACAGCAACCGTTACCGATTTATCGAAGCGCAATCGATAACGAAACCGCCGAATCGCTTTATCCGGATTTCGACGAGGTCAAAGGACAAGCTCACACCAAGCGCGCACTCGAAATCGCCGCTGCCGGCGGGCACAGCCTACTGATGATCGGACCACCGGGTACTGGAAAATCGATGCTGGCAGCGCGCTTTCCCGGCATCCAGCCGCCGATGACCGAAGCGGAAGCCTTGGAATCCGCCGCGATGCAGTCGCTGAGCTTCGGCCGGTTTGACATCGCTCATTGGAAACGCCGCCCTTTCCGCTCCCCGCACCACACCGCCTCCGGCGTCGCATTGGTCGGCGGTGGCAGCCACCCCCGCCCCGGCGAAATTTCATTGGCAATGCACGGCGTACTGTTCTTAGACGAACTGGCCGAATTCGACAGAAAAGTATTGGAAGTACTACGCGAACCACTCGAATCCGGAAAAATCACCATCTCTCGCGCCGCAAGGCAAGCCGAATTCCCCGCTCAATTCCAGTTAATCGCCGCCATGAACCCCTGCCCTTGCGGGTATTTGGGACACCCCAGCGGCAAATGCCACTGCACCCCCGATCAAATCGCCCGCTACCGTGGACGAATCTCCGGCCCGTTACTCGACCGCATCGACATGCAAATCGAAGTTCCGGCGATCCCGCAAGACGAATTGATGCGACAACGCACAACCGGGGAGAAAAGCGGCGTCATCCGCCAGCGCGTGGAAAAAGCACACCAACTACAACTTAACCGGCAAGGAAAAACCAACAGTCGCTTGAGCGTTAAGGAAATTGACGCACACTGCACCCTGGATGCGACCAGCGAAACCTTGCTGCGACAAGCAATCAATCGCTTGAATCTGTCGGCACGCGCGTATCATCGCATTCTGAAAGTGGCGCGGACGATTGCGGATTTATCGGGTGCTGAGAAAATTACCAATCAGCATATTGCTGAAGCGATTCAGTATCGGAGACTGGATAAGCAATAGGTTTCATAAAGAAACGCTGATTAATCCGGCGAATGAAATGAAGCACGAGGTACATGGAACGCAGTAACCGATACATATCAACGAGATAGGCGATGAAGCGAGTACCGCACAACGAAGTGATTCGCTCGCACAACCAATTAATCAGCGTTTCCATAATGGACCGCCGGAAGCCCATGTTAAAAAATAACAACAGTATCGAAAAATCTGAAAATCACTATTTAATCAACGCTTCCTCAAATAAAGAATCACCCGCTTAACCCCAATCTTTCCATCCGATATCGCAGTGAGCGCACAGTAATTCCGAGCATTTTAGCTGCCCGAGTGCGATTATATTTGTTTTCCATGAGCGCTTTGACAATCGAGTCGCGTTCCAATTTGTCGAGAAAGTCTTGCAGCGGCATATTTTGGCCGTCAACGATAGGCAACGCTGGGGCGAACTGTTGCGTAGGCTGCGCAGTTTTGCCGGTTGGCATAGGTTGCGCCATTTCTTTAACTTTTGCCAATAATTGCAATTCTTCCCGTCCGATTTCGATATCCGGGCAAAGTGCCAGTGTGCGTTCCAATATATTTTCGAGCTCGCGTACGTTGCCGGGAAAATCGTAGTTCATCAGCACTTCAAGTGCATCTTTTTTGAAACGGCAAACGGGACGCGCCGCTTCCCTGCAGAGTTTTATCATTACCGCCTCGGCGATCAACGGAATATCTTCCCGCATTTCACGCAATGCAGGCATATTCAGTTCGATCACATTCAGACGGTAATACAAATCTTGGCGAAATTGATTATTTTCAACGCATTGCGCAAGATTCTTATGTGTTGCGCTGATGATGCGCACATCGATATTGCTTTCTTGCGTTTCGCCGATTCTCCTGACTTTCTTTTCCTGAATGACGCGCAACAGCTTGACTTGCATCGTCAGCGGTAAATCGGCCACTTCGTCGAGGAACAAAGTACCGCCGTTGGCGGCAAGGCAGAATCCGTCATATTCCTTGTCTGCACCAGTAAAAGCACCTTTTTTATAGCCGAAGAATTCGCTTTCCATTAAATTCTCAGGAATGGCGCCGCAATTGACCGCTACGAATGGTTGCGCATGGCGCGCGCTCCTTTCGTGAATCATGCGAGCCGCCAGTTCCTTGCCGCTGCCGGATTCGCCGCCGATATAAACCGATGCCTGGCTGCGCGATAACTTTTCTATCGTTGCGCGCAATTGGCGCATAGGCGCGGATTCTCCCAGTAACATCCGCTGGCTCGATTGCGATTGCATTTGTACCGCCACTTCGGTTTGCATCGGCGGTAAGCTGAGCGCGGATTTAACCAGTTCGCGCAATTGCTTTAGCGAAACCGGTTTGGGCAGATAATCGAAAGCACCGGCTTTGAGCGCGGCTACGGCATTTTCGGCAGTGCCGTGCGCCGTTATCACAGCCACCGGCAAATCGGCGTGCTGCTGTGCGATATACCTCACCAAATCCAGCCCTTCCCCGTCGGGCAAGCGCATATCGGTGAGGCATAACTGATACCGCCCCTGCTGCAGCAATCGCTTGGCGTCGTTGACGCACTTAGCGCTGGAAACATCCATGCCCATCCGGGCCAGCGTCAATTCGAGCAGTTCGATGATATCGGGTTCGTCGTCGACGATCAGAATGTTGGGCACGGTGTTTTTCATCTCAACAGATCAATGCGCTCATGATTCATCGGTATCGATGGTTCTGACAGCGACTCTAAAATGCCCGCCGCACGAATCCTCGACATAATGAATCGATGCGCGGTTGTTTTCGCACAATTCCCGCGTGATATACAGCCCCAATCCGGTACCGCCCGTTGCGGTGGTAAAAAAAGGCTCGAAAATTTGCTTGGCTTGCAGCGAATCGATGCCAGGGCCGTCGTCAATCACGTCGAGTAAAATCGCATCCCCGCTTTCTGCCTTGGACAAAACAATGCGCACGCTGCCTTGCTGGCGACGACAATGACGCAATGCATTTCGGCACAGATTCCACAAAACCTGATTCAGGTGATCGCGGTCAAAACACACAACATATTGCTCGGTATCTTCAAACACGAACAAATCGCCGTCGATTCTTTCAACCTGACAGAGTTCGATTAGAAATTCCCGGATATACGCATTCACGGCAATCGCATCCGGCTTAGCCGCATTGCGCCGATTCAATTGCAGCACATCCTGCACGATCTTGTTCAAACGCTGCGTGTTGTCGCAAATAATGCGCACCAGTCGAGGGTTGATGTTGTTTTCCGCTTGCTCTTCTTCCAGCAGCTCGGCGGCATGATTGATTGCCGACAACGGATTGCGGATCTCATGTGCGATATTGGCAGTCAACCGACCAACGGCGGCGAGCTTAAGCTGCTCCAATTGCGATTGCATCCGCTCCATATCTTCTAGAAATACCACAATGCCGCTGCGAAATCCCGTTTGGATCGGCAGAAAACGCAATCGCACCAAAGCATTGGTATGCGCTAACCGCAGCCAATCGCGGTAAGTTTCCTCGCCGTTCTGCCAGCTTGCCAACCGGCTCGCCAATTCGGGGGCGCAATCGGTCAATTTGGATAACTGTATTTTATCGAGCGCCAAACTAAAACCCAGCAGCTTTTCCGCATAATGATTATGCTAGCGAATGTTGCCGTCCTTATCGATAATCAAGATTCCTTCATGCAAATCCTGAATGACCAATTGATTGATTTGCGCCATGCCGGCCAGATCGATGCCACGTTCCCTGGCAAGCTGCTCGCTGGCCAAAGTATGCTTGGCCAACCGATACGCAGACCACGCAACGGCAAAATAAGCCATACTCAGCAACCCGGCTTGCGAATACTGCGCGATGTAATTATGGATTGTCAGCGAGGCGTAAGCCTCTTGTAACAACAAACTCAGCGTTGCTACCGATGCAAAAAAAAGCGCAAGACGCCCACGGCTGATCAACCCTGCGCCCGCCAGCGACACCAGCAACAAAACCCCCAGGCCGCTTTGCAAGCCGCCACTGGCATAGAGCATAACGGAAAACAAAATGATGTCGGCGATGACCTGAAATGTCAGTTGTCCATTAAATCCGGGAGTCTGCAACCGGACAAACGCCATGGACAAGGCGCTACAAACGAGATGCGCTATCCCGGCTTGCAGAAACAATTGACGGTCGTAAGCGCCAAAATGCGTAAATTGCAATTCCCAAGCGATTAGCAGCAATCCGCCGCCGATAATCAACCGGTAAATATTGAAATAATAGAGAGAACGCCAATACTGATCAGCATAGCCGATCTCCTGAGTTTCGGAGTGAAGCGACCACGGTATCGAAGGTTTTAACGATGACAATGCGGGCACAGGGATTCCATTACGATGAAGCATTCACGCGTAGGCGATAGTGTTCGCGGCAACAAAAGAATTTGTCGCAATGACCGATGGCCTCGCCCTTAGGTAGATAAATATTGCAATATGCACAACGCACCATATCCTCGCTCGCTTCTTTCGGCGGCGCTGCTTCTTTTGCGGAATAACGGCCTTTGACCAACCAATAAATCAGTAGCGCTAACAGCAAATAAAAAATGAATTTACCCATGTCGTTTTGACGGTTGTCGATTCAAACCAAGTTTATGAATGCACGAAAAAGCAATCGCCGCTCATTCGAACTGCATCATTGCACCTCATGCGAAGCTGAATCAAGCCATGAAACACGGTTAGCTTAGCAATATTTTTGCGCCGCAATTGTTCGATTAACCATGTTTTTTGGGCCTATCACTGCGCAATAGGCATACGGATTGTTATTTCAAACAAATAACAAATCGCTTGGCTAAGGAGTGGAAATGGCGATCATAATGGCGCCGCCTTTCTACGCCATTATGCAATTTGTGCGGCAAATCGTTGCTTGACGCCGATCAATGATTCCGCGTCACTGAAAAATCGGCGAGCTGAATCAAGCATTGCTTATTTTCGGATTCAGGCAGGATGGATATAGCGGCAATCGCAGCGGCGGCTTCTTTTTTGGCGCACTCTTTCGCGTAATCCAAGGCGGTTGTATTTTGAATCACATTCAACACAGGTTCAAAGCCGTCTTTTCCACCGTTTTCGATTGCTTTACGGATCGTCGCTGCCTGCTCCGACGTCCCAACGCGCATGGCATGAATCAGCGGTAACGTCGGCTTGCCTTCGGCTAGATCGTCACCCAGATTTTTGCCGATGTCCTGGCTGTTGCTTGAGTAATCCAGCATATCGTCGATCAATTGAAATGCCGTGCCGAGGTGCATACCGTAGATCGCCATGGCGCGCTCTTCTCCCGGCGCAGCTTTTCCGAGAATCGCGCCTAACCGGCTGGCGGCCTCGAACAATTTGGCCGTTTTGAAGCGAATGACACGCAGATAGTTTTCTTCCGTCACATCGGGATCGCGGCAATTCAGCAATTGCAACACCTCGCCTTCGGCAATGGTGTTGGTGGCATCCGCCAACACTTGCATCACTCGCATGCTGTCGACCTCCACCATCATCTGGAAAGCCCGTGAATACAAAAAATCCCCCACCAGAACACTGGCGGCGTTGCCAAACAACGCATTGGCGGTTTCTTTATTGCGCCGCATTTTGGATTCATCCACGACATCGTCGTGCAATAGGGTTGCGGTATGAATAAACTCGACCACTGCCGCCAGGTTATAGTGAAATTTTCCGGTATAACCGAAAGCACCCGCCGACAGAATCACCAAAGCGGGGCGTAATCGTTTGCCACCACTATTGATGATATATTCGCTGATTTGCCGGATCAGTACTACGTGAGAATGTAATTTTTCGCGGATGACATCGTCGACAACGCCCATGTCTTGAGCGATGAAACTTCTAATATATTCGATTGACACAATATGACCTTCAAGAAAACGCTATGTTAGAAATGTCAACGCCCTAGTGTCAAGCATAAATAATCAATAGCGTTAAATTTTACACCACAACCTTGCGTTGCTTATGTATAATGCGGGGTTCTGTAAAAGGGAGCACGGAGTAAACATATGTATGCGGTCATAAAAACCGGCGGTAAACAGTATCGGATTCAGGTCGGTGAAAAACTGAAGATTGAACAATTGCCAGTGGAAAGCGGAAGCGAACTGGTTATCGATCAAGTATTGATGATTGCCGATGGCGACAAAGTTTCGGTAGGCACGCCGCTCGTCGCAGGTGCAAAAGTCAATGCCACAGTGCTTGGCCAAGGCCGTCACGACAAGATTCGCATTTTCAAAATGCGTCGCCGTAAGCATTATCAAAAGCACCAAGGTCACCGGCAAAATTATACTGAAATCCAAATCACCGGTATTTCAGCTTAAGGAGTAATCAATGGCACATAAAAAAGCGGGCGGCAGTTCCAGAAACGGTCGCGACTCACATTCCAAACGGCTCGGCGTTAAAAGCTATGGCGGCGAATTGATCTCGGCCGGATCGATCATTATCAGACAACGCGGCACGCAGGTTCACCCCGGCGAAAACGTTGGCATGGGCAAGGATCACACGTTATTCGCTAAAGTGACAGGAAAAGTCAATTTCGGCATCAAGGGCGCACTCAAACGCAAAGTTGTCAGCGTGATACCTGCATAAAACTGCTTTAGCGTTTTTTATCAAAAAGCCCTGTCTGCAACGATCGGGCTTTTTTGTTTTCAGATAGAACATTATCCACCAGCAGAGCGATTGCCAAAGCCTTATGAAGTTTATCGATGAAGCGACTATCCAAATCCATGCCGGCAAAGGCGGCGATGGCGTTGCGAGCTTCCGGCGCGAAAAATATATTCCGCGCGGCGGCCCCGACGGCGGCGACGGCGGTCGCGGTGGCAGTATTTTTGCGGTTGCGGACCGTAACATCAATACACTGATCGATTACCGCTTCGCACGCATCCATCGCGCCAGGAATGGCCAAAATGGCCAGGGCTCGGATCGCTACGGCAAAAGCGCCGACGATATTTTGTTACGCATGCCGGTCGGTACGCTGATTAAGGACATCCACACCGGGGAAAC
>JALRCN010000013.1 GCA_023257295.1 Nitrosomonas sp.
TTTACCGGAAACAGTAATCAGTCTAATTTGAGAAAACAGCGTTATTTGAGATTGGCCAAGCGTTGCTTGGCCTTTTTTGCGGCGTCGCTGTTGGGATATTTCGCCAGCAGATTTTCCAGTGTGGTTTTGCTGGTTTTGCTGTCGCCCATTTCATACAGGCTACTGGCCATATTCAAGTACGCATCCGGCACTTTATTGCTATCGGGATACTTACCGATCAGTTGTTTTTGCGCTTCGACCGCCAATTGGTAATCACGCATCGCATAACGTGCGTTGCCGATCCAATACGCTGCAGCGGGCGCTAAATTGGATTGCGGAAAATTTTGCAGAAACGCTTCAAAATGCGCGATTGAACTTGCATACTCGCCATTCTTGAATAAATCATACGCTTCCTTGTAAACGTCGGCCTCGCCCGACTCGGCGGCTATATAACCATTATTGGCCGCAACCGCATCCGATTCCGATTCCGGCTCTGCGGCGGAAATAGCGCTTTCCGGCGCCGCTCCAGCCTCAGCGGCAACGGCATCATCCTGTGGCGCAACGGCAGCCGCTGCGGAATGGCCGGAAACATTCGCAGAATTTTCCGCAGGCAGCGAAGAACGTTGCTTACTGCCGGGTTGCTCGATATGCCGTAGCCGGTTGTCCAGGTCAATATAAAAGTCCCGCTGACGCTTCTGCAACATGGAGTTTTCATTGGTGAGCATTTCAATCTGCCCATTCAATTTTCCTAATTCCTGCTCCAAGGTTTCTACTTTACTATACAGATCGAGCAATCCCTGGCTGCCAAGTGTTTGCTCCATTTTGGCAATACGCGCTTCCATATCGCTGACTTGTTTGCGAAGCTCATCAATCTGCTGTCGCGCTTCATTATCACCGAACAGTGAAGCATAACTGACATTACTGCTCAGTAAAAACAATAGTACGAAAACGCGTATCGTCATGTTATTCACCCCGGTAGACAATATCCGTACGGCGGTTCTGGCTCCAGGCAGTTTCTCCGCTGCCATAAGCGCGCGGTTTTTCTTCACCTAAGCTGACGGATTCGATTTGCACATCGCGCGCCCCTGCCAAGGTCATCATGTTTCTTACGCTGTCGGCACGACGTTGGCCTAACGCGAGATTGTATTCCCGGCTGCCGCGATCATCGGTATTGCCTTGCAGAATAACGCTGGCACTTGGGTTATCCCGCAAAAAACGAGCGTGCGCCAGTACCAATTCCCGGTATTCGCCTTTTACGGTGTAGCTGTCGTAGTCATAGTAGACACTACGCTGCGACAAGATGTTGCTTGGATCGTTCAGTTGATTGAAATAACTCGGTCTGCCGGATTCGGATCCCATTAACTCACTGCCGCTCATGCCATCTCCGGTTCCTGCCATTTCATCGCCGTCAGGTTGCGTCGTTTGACTCGCACATGCCGACAACAGAACGATCATAGCAATACTCAATAATTTTTTCATTTATAGCTCCTTTTAATTAACGACTAAACTGTTACTTCCACTTTGGCAGAGGCCCCCACGCCGGTTCGCGTATATCGCCGGTTTGCACAGTAAGATGCTGCCGCGTCTGTCCATCTCTGGAAACAGCCGATAATATACCATGGCCATTTATCTCGGTTGCGTATAAGATCATTTTGCCGTTCGGTGCGAAACTGGGTGATTCGTCAAACTTGGAACTAGTCAGTATCTGCATTTGACGCGAACCAATTTCCTGTACTGCTACGTTAAATTGACCGTTGTGACGGTGAATAAAGGTAAAGCTTTTGCCATCCTGGCTATAATCCGGGCTCACATTGTAATTGCCTTCGAAAGTCAGCCGCTCGGCGTTACTGGATTCCGAACTGGTAATCGGCATGCGATAAATTTGCGGGCTACCGCCGCGATCGGAAGTAAACAAAATATATCGACCGTCCGGCGAGAAGCTAGGCTCTGTATCGATGCCGGGGCTTTTACTCAGTCGCTGCAAACCGCTGCCATCCACATTCACCAGAAAAATTTGCGACCCGCCTTGACCGGTCAATACCACCGCCAGCTTTTTCCCATCCGGCGACCAGGCCGGTGCACTGTTGCTACCTTTAAAACTGGCAACCGCACGCCGCTCTCGCGTTGTCAGCGCTTGCACATATACCACAGGTTTTTTATCTTCGAACGACACATAGGCTAGTTGATTGCCATCCGGCGACCATGCCGGAGAGATAATCGGCTCGGTGTATTCGATAATCGATTGTGCGTTATAGCCATCGGCATCGGCCACTTGCAACGCATATTTATTGCCGCGTTTCAACACGTACGCAATGCGTGTACTGAACACGCCTACATCCCCCGTTAACGCCTCATAAATCACATCGGCAATACGATGCGCCGCAGTGCGCAATTGCGTGGCCGGCACGGTTAGCGACAAGCCCGTCAATTGCGATTTTGTGGCCACATCCATGACACGAAACTGAATCTCCACCTGTCCGCTGGACAAATGTATGACACGCCCTATCACCAGCGCATTGGCACCGCGATTCGCCCAATCAGAATATACTACCTCGACCGGGGCATGCGGCGTCGATCCGGCCGGATCGATCAAGCGGAACAGACCGGTACGCGTCAGATCCGCACTGATCACGGGCGTAATGCTTTGCGACAGTCGTCCTTCATCGGCAAAAGGTACGATCGCAACCGGGATACGGGATGCACCGCCGCCAAAAATTTCGATATTCAGTTGTGCAAATACTGTTGCGCTAATTAGCCACAGCAACAGAATCGCCGTGCCGCGAAACGACTTGAAACGAGAAATTGGCATAAGTATTAAATTTTCAGAAAGCAAAAAGCCTGTTGATTATAACAATCATTCACGATAATGCACTTTAATATTCAAGTTACGGAATTCATTAAACAATGAAGAATCCGGTGGCAATGGCAGCGGCTTCGACAAAAAAATCGCGCGCTCGACCGCGCTGTCGAAAACCGCATGACCGCTACTGCGCGCTAATCGAACATCCAAAATATCACCTCCCGGCAGTAATGTAACGTTGAATTCCACTGCGGGATTCCCTGGCAAATCGGACGGCATAACGATTCTGCTTTTTATTTTGGCTAGAATCAGTGCCTTATATTTAGAGATCTCGTTCGTTACCTGACTTCTGGCAGCAGCTTGCTGCGCTTCGACGGCACGTTGCGCCTCTGCCGCTTGCCGCGCTTTTGCCTCCTGGTCGCGCTGACGCTGCGCTGCGAGCTCTTTTTCTTTTTGCTTCTGTAACTCCTTTTGTCTTTCCAGCTCTTTCTGTGTCTCTAATTCTTTCTGTTTTTCCAGTGCCTTCTTTTTCTCAAGCTCCTTCAGCCGCTCCTGCTCTTTTATTTTTTCCTGCTCTTTTTTCTTCTGCTCCTCCAAATCCGGCTTTGCTTCCTTGACCAATTCCGGCTCCGGTTTTTGCTTCATCGCAATATCCGGTTTTTTCACGGGTGGTGTTACCGCTGGCTTTTGCGGCGCGGGTTTCAGCGGTTCCGGCTTCGATGGCTCGGGTTTAGGCGGCTCGGACTTGGGAGGTTCTGGTTTCGGAGGTTCTGGTTTCGGTGGTTCTGGTTTCGGTGGTTCTGTTTTTGGTGACTCAGGTTGCGGCTCTGGCTTCACCGGTTTCGGTTGCTTGGGCGGTGCTTGCACCGGTTGCGGCAATTCAGTCCAGATATCGACCATCATTCCTTCCGGCGGATGATCTTTCCAGCTTAATCCAAAAATCAATACCGCAATAAAAACGGCATGCACCAGCAAAGCCAGCACACCCGCCGTCAATCTTTTAGGTTCGGAATGCGATGAATTGCGTGCGGCGTTTTCGCTCATTACCAATCGGCTATTTTTGTTGCGCCAGCAAGCCTACTTTCTGCACTTGATTTTGCTGCAGGATATCCATGACTTTGATGACTTCTTCGTAGCGTACATTTTTATCGGCGGCGATCACCACAGGTTGATCGGCATTTTGCGCTTGTTTTTGTTTGATCGCTTCGATCAATTGACTGTGATTCACCGGTTGTTCCGCAGACGATTGCGCGCGATCACGGAAAGTAAGACTGCCATCCGCTTTAATGATTACTTCCAGCGGCACTGCCGGCGTCGCCAGCGATTTACCGATCTGCGGCAATTCGATCTGGCCGTGGTTGATCATCGGTGCCGTAACCATAAATATAATCAGCAACACCAGCATCACGTCAATGTATGGCACTACATTGATCTCATTCATTAATCGATGTTTAGCACGACGCGCCATGGTATTTTCCCGCTCCCGTTTTAAGCGGCAGCTCGCCGTTGCAGAATATTGGATATTTCTTCCATGAAGCTCTCAAATCGGGTCGCCAATTGGTCGGTACGGCTAGCATAGCGGTTATAGGCAACTACTGCCGGAATCGCAGCGAACAATCCCATTGCGGTTGCGATTAATGCTTCGGCAATTCCCGGCGCGACATGCGCAATAGTTGCTTGCGTAACGCTGGATAGGCTGCGAAACGAATTCATAATTCCCCACACCGTACCGAGCAGGCCGATATAAGGACTGACCGATCCGACGGTAGCCAGGAACGACAAGTGCGACTCCAGATAATCCATTTCACGCTGGTAAGTGGCACGCATGGCTCTGCGTGTGCTTTCCATGATCGCTTCAAGATCGGTTCCATCCGGGTGCTTGTTGAATTCGCCAAAGCCGGCCGCAAAGATCCGCTCCAAACTGCACGAATCGTAACGCGGACTAATGATCCGCTGATGCAGCGCATTCAAATCGACGCCGCGCCAGAAAATATCTTCGAAATCGTCGGTCTTCTTAATCTCGTTGCGGATGACAAACAATTTACGAAAGATAAACCACCACGACGCCAATGAAATCATGACCAAAATCAACATCACCAACTGCACCAACAGACTGGCACTGGTAATCAGATGAAGAAACGACATATCTTGTGTTACTGTTGTGCTCATACGGATTTCCCAATTTTTTCACGTAATGGCGCTGGAATGCTCACCGGCTTGAGCGTTTCGGCACCGACACACACCACGTGGATCGTGGCACTGACTAATTTAACATGGCTGCGCAAAACTTCCTGAAACAACGTGATCCGGCTTCTACCCATTTCCCTGACAGCGACCGTCACATGCAATAAATCATCCAATACCGACGGCTTAAAGTAACCGATCTCAATCGAACGCACCATGAACAAAACCTTGTGATCATCGATCAATGCATTTGCATTGAACCCCAATTCCCGGAGCCATTCATAGCGCGCCCGTTCCATGAAATTAAGATAATTCGAGTGATATACCACCCCGCCTGCATCCGTATCTTGATAATAAACCCGGATCGGAAGTGAAAAATAATTGAGCAGCATGTGTGGCACAGTTTCAGGTTTTATTGCGCATAGACATCGTTAGCGGGAAAAACTCCCGTTGATAAATAGCGGTCCCCACGATCGCATGCAATAAAGACAATCACCGCATTTTCAACTTGCGACGATAGTTTTAACGCCGCTGCCAGCGCACCGCCCGATGAAATCCCTGCAAAAATACCTTCTTCACATGCCAATCGTCGCGTCGTGTCCTCAGCTTCAGCTTGAGACACATAAATCATTTCATCGACTCGATTTGCATCGAATATTTTTGGCAAATAAGCGGGAGACCACTTGCGGATACCGGGAATTTGCGATCCTTCCTGCGGTTGCACACCAATTATTTTGACGGGTGTTTGTTGCTCCTTGAAAAATCGCGAACAACCCATGATCGTCCCCGTCGTTCCCATGCTGCTGACAAAATGCGTGATTTTACCTTGAGTATCGCGCCATATTTCCGGTGCCGTGGTCTCATAATGCGCTCGCGGGTTATCGGGATTGGCAAATTGATCCAGGATGATACCTTTCCCTTCATCGCGCATTTTTTCCGCCACATCTCGCGCTTGTTCCATACCACCGGACTTCGGCGTCAGAACGATTTTTGCGCCGTATGCGCTCATCGATTGTCGTCGCTCTATACTAAGATTCTCAGGCATCACCAGCACCATCTTATATCCCATCATAGCAGCAGCCATCGCTAACGCAATGCCGGTATTGCCACTGGTGGCTTCGATCAGCGTATCGCCGGGCTTTATTTCACCGCGCCGTTGTGCATGTGAAATCATCGACAAAGCCGGTCGATCTTTTACCGATCCTGCCGGATTATTCCCTTCCAGCTTGGCAAGAATGACATTGCTCGTGGTTCCGGGTAATCGTTCAAGCTTAACTAGCGGTGTATTGCCGACAAAATTCGCGATTGTTTTATACATGAATACATTTTGTTAGTGCTGGAATCGATGCATCCCTACCGCATTGCGCATCAAGAAATGATCGTAGAGTAAAGCTTCGCAAACGTATCGCCTACATATTTGATTTGCTCAGGCGTATGCGCGGCATTCACACTGCAACGCACCAGCGATTTACCTTCCGGCGCTGCTGGCGGCAATATCAGATTCACATAAATATTGTGCTCCAATAAGCTCTTCCACATCAGCAACGCCTGCTGAGGTGTGTCCAGAATAGCTGCAATCACCGGCCCCGGATCCGGCCCAAGCTGATATCCGGTTTCCTGCATTCTTGCATACAGCTGCGTACAATTGTCCCACAATTGTTTTCGTAGATGACTGCCTTTTCTAAGCAATTCCAGCGCTGCACGCGTCGAGGCAATGGTCGCGGGAGACGGCGATGCGGTAAAAATATACGGATGACTGACATAACGCAATTGATCAAGTTGAGGATGGTTACTGACGCAAAACCCGCCTATGCTGCATAAGCTCTTACTGAATGTGCCTGTAATAAAATCCACTTCCCTCAGCAATCCCACCTTCTCCACCAGCCCTTGTCCGGTTTCGCCGAGCACCCCCAGCGAGTGAGCCTCATCCAATAGCAAAATGCCGCCATATTCATTTTTTATTCGAACAATCTCGGCCAAAGGCGCCTGATCGCCCAACATGCTGTAGATACCCTCCGCAATGATCAGGGTTGTTTCAATTCGGCTCCCCAAGCGGCGCAAGCGCTTCTCCATATCGGCCGGATCGTTGTGCTTGAATCGGATAATATCCGCGCCGCTGAGAATACAACCGTCGTAGATACTCGCGTGTGAATCTCCATCGATCAATACGGTATCTCCCGGTCCGACCAAACCCGAGATAGTCCCCAAATTCGCTTGATAGCCGGTTGTAAAAACTATCGCCGATTGGCATTGATAAAAATCGGCAAACTCTCGCTCCAAGGCGCGGTGCCCAAAATAGCTGCCGTTTGCCATGCGAGAACCTGTCGTGCCCGTTCCCTCTTTATCAATCGCCTCATGCGCTGCACGTATACATTCCGGAGAGAAAGTTAAGCCGAGATAGTTATTGGTACCCAAAAGAATGACCCGGCGATCGCCGATCCTTGCTTCTGTTGCCGAATATACTTCTTCTATCGGAATACCGAATGCACCTACGCCATCCGGTAACATCGCTTTTCTCGCAGCCGCAGCCGCATCTAGTTTTTCAAGTAAATTCATTATGATGCCGATTTTATCTTTTGTACCAAGTCTGCTAATTGACGTACCGTTTGCACATCCGCTAGCGCATTGATGGGAATTGAGACATCGAATGTATCTTCTATTTCCATGATTAAATTTAGTAATTTTATTGAATCGATGGATAGCTGACTGATTAAGTTTGTATCAGCAGTAACTTGAACACTGGAATTAGTCATGCTGCTCAGGCGATCGCAAAGCAACTGCATGATTTCATCGTAACTTTCGCTCATAGGTCAATTGGGTGTCATTAAATATTAGGATTTGATTATTTCGGATAAAACATTCTGCAAACGAATTCGCGGCTGCCATGCGGGAAGAGCGTCCATTAGTTTTGTATTATCACATACCCAATCATGATGTTGTAACTCATTCACTTTACCGGGAGTCAACATGGCAGAATAATGCAAAACGCGAGCAAGCCATAAATTGGCAACAGCAATGTTTCTGATCAGATAACCTGGAATCATGATGCCTCGTATTGGGCGCGCCCATGTCCGTTGCGCCAGTGCGATCAGGCTTTGATAGCTGTACCCTCCCACTAATCCATCATCGAGCTCAAAAACACCCTCGATCGCCTCCGCCGCCGAAAGCCATGCCTGTATGGCGGCGGTCAAATCATCTACATGAATTAACCCGAACCGATTGGTCATTTTACCCACGACAGGAAGCAAACCGCGATGCATCGCATGGAAAAGCGGTTTAAGTTCTTTATCACCCGGCCCATAAACCGCCGTTGGTCGAAAAACCGCCCACGATAGCTTTTCCGATTGCCCCATCAGATGCTGCTCGGACAAATACTTACTCTTTGCGTACCACGATAGTTCAGGCTGACGAGCTGCCAATGATGAAATCAACAAGAAACGTGAAGATTGCTGCCGCTGTCTAATGGCACGCAATATATTCTTCGTTCCTTCGATATTTGTCCGGGCAAATTCCTCGAATGAATTTCCCCTGACCGTTGCGGCGCAATGAATCACATAGGGAGCATCATCAACCAAGCGATGGAGTGCGGTCAGATTGTTTAAATCACCTTCAATCCACTGAATAGCGTCAGTATCAGAAAAACGGGCGGTTCGTGTTAATGCACGAACCGCCCAGTTATCCTCAATCAGTTTTTTAACCAGTACACTGCCAATGAAACCAGTAGCGCCTGTAATGGCTACTAATTTTGGCATACTTTTATCTGTCAGCCGATTCCACGAAAGTTAATTGACCCGTCAAGTTTGTTCTCTGAATATAGCCTTGCCTTGCCGCAAAGCGCGACAGTTTTCCAGAAGATGTTCTTGGAAGCGTGTGCGGAGGAACCAATTCAACCACGCAATTAACACCAAATGCCATATAAACCAATTGCTGCAATCTGGTTATCAAGGATTGCCGCTCTGTTACCGCAGTCAATCTGCACTCAATAACCAACACGATTGTCGTCGTTCCATCTTCATCGTTAACACCGAATGCAGAAGCTTCGCGAGACCTGACTTCCGGTTGCTGTTCAGCCAATTCCTCAATATCTTGCGCTCGAATATTACGGCCATTAACGATGATTACATCCGTTCTACGCCCAGTAATGAACAGATCGCCTTCGAATAAAAACCCGATATCCCCTGTATCCAGCCAGTTTCCTGATTTCAACGCCTTATCGGTTTCTTCCGGATTATTAAAATAGCCCGTCATTACGCTATCGCCTTGAACCAGAACGCTACCAACCATCATTTCCGACAATTGATTGCCATCTTCATCCACTATTTTGACAACATGCCCCGGTAACGGGCGTCCACAATTCACAAATTCGTTCTGTTTTCGACCGTCGGCTTGCAATCGGGTTACAACACGTTTATCAATGAGCGTTTTACTATCTACGTGTATCCCCTTGCATCCTTTGCCAAGCTTCGAGAATGTCACAGCGAGCGTAGATTCTGCAAGACCATAGCATGGCAGGAACGCATTTTCGTTAAACCCTGCCGATGAAAATTTTTCAGCAAAAATCCGCAAAGTTTCAGGACGTATCATCTCGGCCCCTATACCGGCAGCTCGCCAGCAACTGAGATCCAAATCTTTTAGATCCGATTCTCGCACCCGCATCGCACAAAGCTTAAGACCGAAAGGTTGGCTAAACGCTATCGTACAACGATTCCGGCTAATTAAACGCAACCATTGCAAAGGACGAATCGCAAAATCGCGTGTTGCCAAATAATCAACAGAAATTTGCGTGACCATCGGAGCCAGAACCAACCCGACCAATCCCATATCGTGATAGAAAGGCAGCCATGAAGCAGAACGATCTTCCGGTTTGATTTCAAGACCATTACGCACAATTCCTTGCAGATTGCACATCAAAGCCCGTTCCGTGATAATCACTCCCCTCGGTGTCTTTGTACTGCCCGATGTGAATTGCAGATAGGCCGTTTCATCAGGATGATTAGATTGCAATTCAACGTCGAGCGCCGGAAAGTCATTTAACCCTCCTGGTGTTCCGACCCAATGAATATTTGCCACACCCGCAGATGCTTCTTCCAAGAAACCGACATAATCTAAATTCGCCACCGCAATGCTTGCTTGACTGCTTTCAAGCATGCCTCTGAGCTGCTGAACATAGATCGCATGACTACCGAGGTTTACCGGGATAGGCATTGCAAAAGGAACCAACCCAGCATAGCGACATGCAAAAAACAGCTCGACAAACTCCGGGGATGTATCTGCAATGATTGCCACTCTACTGCCACGAGGCAAATTAAAGCCGAAAAGACGTTGAGCTAACGTACGCGCATTCTGCTTTAGCAAACGATACGGCAGAATCGAACGCAAATTTCCTCTCGCGTCATAAAAGTTATATCCCGTTATACCCTCTGCTGCATATTCTAAAGCGCTTGTTAGCGTATCAAACCCCGCCAACTGCTGAGTTAGTGTATTGAGTGTCGGTGTCGGTGTTAATTGTTCGCCTGAAGGTTGAAAATCAAACGCCTGCGTTAGCGGAGCGTTCAACTTGGTTATTGTCGAACTCAAGATCTTCCCCTCGAAGTAATATTACTTGTCACCTTGCTGCCATGCGCAAGAATTTCTGGCTGAGCGTACCAACCCTCATTATCAATTTCTAATACTATATCTTTTGTTGGCTGGAAAATTTTCATTCAAACGCTTACCGCTGACGTTGCTTAATAAATATAAGTGTGTCATATTTGACCAAACCGCAGCTTATATAAGCCCCTTTTCCCTGTCAAGGCAATATTAGTCCAGTGTTGCACCAAAACAACATTTACCTGCAAGGTCATTTTTTGCACGAAATCGATCTTATCTTTTGATTGAATAAAACAAGATAAAAATGTTCTTTTGAACGCTCTTTATTCCCTGACAGAACTCAAAACACCACCGTCTCGACGCCATCCTGCGTACTTACATATAATTATCATGCGGTTAAAATGCTAAATGATTGATCATATTGTCACTCCCCAGCAGCTTCATAATCTATTTGCACACAACACACCTTTTCTAGACGTACGCTCTGAAGATGAGTTCTCCAAAGGCAATCTTCCCAACTCGCACAACATTCCCATTCTAAACAATCATGAGCGCCATCTGGTTGGCACCTGTTATAAACAAAAGGGCAAGCAAGCCGCCATTGAATTGGGACACAAGCTCGTCAGCGGGGAAATCAGACAAAAACGAATTGAGCAATGGTGCAATCTGGCAAGCAGCACCCCCGGAACACATCTTTTCTGCTGGCGCGGCGGCATGCGGTCAAACCTGGCCCAGCAGTGGATGCTGGAAGCGGGCATCCATGTGCCTCTCATTGAAGGGGGTTATAAAGCACTTAGGCGATACCTGATGCAAGTTATAGATGATACCGCAAACAATGCCTCCTTCATTCGGATAGGCGGAAAAACAGGTACAGGAAAAACTGTTTTGATTGGCGAAATCGCACCGAGCGTCGATTTGGAAAAACACGCCGCACACCGTGGCTCAAGCTTCGGTCACACGATAAATCCTCAGCCCTCTCAGTCTTACTTTGGACATAGCGTCGCCATCGATTTGTTGCGCATGACCGGCAAAGTTACTGGCAAGAATGTAATTTTTATCGAAGACGAAAGCAGAAACATCGGCACCATCGCGATCCCGGAGACATTTTATCAAGCCATGCGACGCTCCCCTTTGGCACTGATTGAAATGCCCCTTGAATTTCGCATTCAGCGGATTCTAAAAGAATATATTGTGGATATGTCGATCGCCTTTCAAACGAAATATCGCGAACGGGGATTTGATTTATTTTCCGATTACCTGCAGCAAAGCTTGTCCCGGATACAAAAGCGGCTGGGGCTGGAGCGATACCGACACTTACATGCGCTGCAACTCAACGCGCTCAGCACACAACTTAACACCGGCAGCATTCATGACCATGCAGCATGGATCATGCAATTACTGATCGAATACTACGATCCTATGTACGACTATCAAATAAAGAAAAACAAAGTGCCGGTAATTTTTCAAGGAAGCTACCAAGAAGTTTCCGAGTGGGCAATGAGTTGTTCGGCAACATAAAATGTAGTAGTTGTGACCCGATCTGACAGTTACCCGATTTGACGCTGTGCCTGTTAGATCAAATTCAGTTATTTGTAAGAATTTCTAGCGTTGTTTACAGTATTTGGGAGAATGCTGTAGATGAACATACATAAACGCACCCGCTTAACTTTACTGGATCGTCAGGAAATCTGGCGACTCTACCAAACTGGAGTTGTCCCCTTTTGACGGACACATTA
>JALRCN010000028.1 GCA_023257295.1 Nitrosomonas sp.
ATCTCAAAAAAACATTGATTGCGGCGAGAGTAAAGTATTTCTCTACAATCGAAGTTTCCTTTACAAGAAAACAAGGGGTCAGTATAATCCCCCTTCCTTTGATCAGGGGGTATAGCTCAGCTGGGAGAGCGCTTGCATGGCATGCAAGAGGTCAGCGGTTCGATCCCGCTTATCTCCACCAGTTTCTACTGTGGTTTAAGCAACGCTATAACGACATATCTTTTGTCCCCATCGTCTAGAGGCCTAGGACATCGCCCTTTCACGGCGGTAACACGAGTTCGAATCTCGTTGGGGACGCCATGACATACTGCACTAAACTTATCAATGAAGTTCAATTGATAAATCGTTTTTAACGAAAGATTGTTGAAAGGTAATCTGCATTATCGTCCTGGAACGTTAAGAACAATCTTATATAGGTGCGCTCAATGAAAGTTCAAAATATTTTCTTCGGAATCCCAGAAAAAATTGAACAAGAATCGTTTGAGCGTTTGGTAACCGGTCATTCGGCCACAATAGAAAGAATCATTTCCAAAGGTCATGAATCCTCTTGGTTCGATCAAGATCGCAACGAAT
The DNA here is from genome assembly GCA_023257295.1 of Nitrosomonas sp. Classification (GTDB taxonomy): domain Bacteria; phylum Pseudomonadota; class Gammaproteobacteria; order Burkholderiales; family Nitrosomonadaceae; genus Nitrosomonas. Next base: position 574 of record JALRCN010000028.1, read on the forward strand.
GGGTAATGGTACTAAAGGGGAATGCAACGCTACTCTTTGAAAACCAAACCAGCATCCAACTTTCTGCCGGTGATTTCATTAATATCCCTGCACACTCCAAACACAAAGTCGCTTGGACACACCCCGATATAGAAACGATCTGGCTTGCCGTGCACTATTTATAGCGCTTACAGAAAACCAGAAACCGGTAGTCGGTTATTTCTGTGCTTGCTTGCTATATTTCTGACGAAACTTCTCTACCCTACCAGCCGTATCTACAATTTTGTGCTTTCCGGTATAAAACGGATGACATAAGGAACATACCTCAATATTCAGAGGCTTGTTCATGGTCGAACGGGTATTGAATGTATTGCCGCAACTACAAGTCACGGCAATCTCATGATAATCTGGATGTATATCTGCTTTCATTGCCAATATCCTTAAATTTCCGCCCCAAAGTGGGGAGACTAAAAAGCGCTGTATTATCCTTTAATATACGCTTCCGCGCAACTATGGATGCCATTTACTATACGCGTTTCATTGAATCAAAAAAATCCGAATTATTCTTCGTTGCTTTGATCTTATCCAACAAAAACTCCATCGCATCCAATTCATCCATCGGATGCAATAATTTGCGCAATACCCAGATTTTTTGCAGTACTTCGGGAGAAATCAACAACTCTTCCCTGCGCGTGCCGGAACGATTAACGTTTATCGCCGGATAAATCCGTTTTTCCGCCATACGGCGATCAAGGTGAATCTCCATATTGCCGGTACCCTTGAACTCTTCGTAAATCACATCATCCATGCGCGAACCGGTATCGATCAATGCAGTAGCAATAATAGTCAGCGATCCGCCCTCCTCCACGTTGCGTGCGGCGCCAAAGAAACGCTTGGGACGCTGTAATGCACTGGCATCGACACCGCCGGTCAGAACCTTGCCGGAAGCGGGAACTACCGTATTATACGCACGTGCCAGCCGGGTAATTGAATCGAGCAATATCACCACGTCTTTTTTATGTTCGACCAAACGCTTAGCCTTCTCAATCACCATTTCAGCGACTTGTACATGCCGCATTGCCGATTCATCAAAGGTCGATGAAATAACTTCGCCACGAACGGAACGAATCATTTCTGTGACTTCCTCAGGACGCTCATCAATCAGTAACACCATCAGAATCACATCCGGATGGTTGGACGCGATGGCATGAGCAATATGCTGCAACATGACCGTCTTACCGGATTTCGGACTCGCCACTAACAAACCGCGCTGACCTTTGCCGATGGGCGCAATCAGATCAATGATGCGACTGGTAATGTTCTCTTCCGCTTTAATGTCTCTCTCAAGCACCAAACGCTCGTCGGGAAATAACGGGGTCAAGTTCTCAAACAAGATTTTCTGTTTAGAATTCTCCGGCGGCTCGTTATTGACCTTATCGACTTTTACCAATGCAAAATAACGCTCACCGTCTTTAGGCGGACGAATTTCGCCATCGATCGAATCGCCGGTATGCAGATTGAAGCGTCTGATCTGACTAGGCGAAACGTAGATATCATCGGGGCCGGCGAGATACGATGTATCCGGCGAACGTAAAAACCCGAACCCATCCTGCAATACTTCCAGTGTTCCATGACCGTAGATATTCTCGCCTTTACGCGCTTGATTTTTCAGCAATGCGAAAATCAAGTCTTGCTTGCGCATTCGATTGGCGCCGTCGATTTCGTTCTCGACGGCCATTTTTACTAACTCGGTGACATGTAGGTTTTTTAGATCAGATAAGCGCATGAACAAGCTCGCGAAAAAAAATACTTAAGTAAAAGAAATTAAAACTGGAAGGAAATTGACTTCAGATGAGGGTTTTAAAAATAGAAAGCTGCGAATCTGAAAAATCTCAGCTCACGACTTTAGGGGCATGAGGCTATCGATTTCAGAGATGACTGTCAATAAACGCAGTTAACTGCGATTTCGATAAAGCGCCTACCTTGGTTGCCTCAATATTGCCGTTTTTGAATAACATCAGCGTCGGAATACCGCGAATACCATATTTTTGTGGTGTAGCTTGGTTTTCATCAATATTCAGTTTGGCGACTTTAAGGCGCTCACCGTATTCGCTTGCAATTTCATCGAGTATCGGCGCTATCATTTTGCAAGGACCGCACCACTCAGCCCAATAATCAACCAGTACAGGAGTTGCGGATTGCAAAACTTCCGCATCGAAATTGGCATCAGTAACGTAATGAATATGCTGACTCATAAAATCCTCATTAAAATTAGTTAGTTTGGAATTGCAAACCGTAATAGTATCTCAATGATCGGTTTACTAGAATGCTTGGAATAAAGCGGCGAAAGAAAGGTAAATACAGTAATTCGTTATGCTATAGAAAAAAATGTTAAAAGGGAAGCAGTATTTTGTCAGAACGATCATCCAGCATAGAAATGCATTGGACAAATCCTACAGCCCTAATTATCGGCTCTAAATGCAACGATATGATCCACTTCTAGTTTGATACCGATTTTCTCACCGATTTTATGATTGTGGTGACTGGGAACCAGCGCCAATACTTCGGTACCGCTATCAAGCCGCAAAGCGTAGAGAATATCTGCGCCTCTAAATGCTTTATGGATTACCGTGGCGCTCAGTGCACTCAGATCATCGTGCACGATATCGTCCGGCCGCAATAACACATCAACTAAACAATTCTGGGCGCATTGCGCCGGAACTTTGCCAGTCAACATGCCTAACTCGATTTCCACATGCTGAGCATCAGCGACTGTTCCCGCCACAAAAACACCTTGGCCGATGAAATTGGCAACAAACCGATTAACCGGGCGATGGTATAAATTAAAAGCGGTATCCCACTGTTGAATTTCACCTTGATGCATGACACCAATTTTATCAGCAATAGCAAATGCTTCCGCTTGATCGTGCGTTACCAGTATAGCTGTTGTTCCTTGTTCCTTAATAATATCGCGCACTTCCAAGCTCAATTGTTCGCGCAAACTGACATCCAAATTGGAAAAAGGCTCATCCAGCAGCAGCAATGCCGGCCTTGGCGCCAAAGCACGCGCCAAGGCGACTCGCTGCTGTTGACCGCCGGATAATTCATGCGGATATTGTTTGGCAGCATCTGTCAATTGCACCACGTGCAATAATTCATCCACACGCCGCCTACGTTCCGGTTGTGACTGGCAATGCAAGCCAAAACCAATATTTTCCGTCACAGTAAGGTGAGGAAACAGTGCATAATCCTGAAATACCATACCAATCTGCCGTTGTTCGGGCGGCATGAAAAAATCGGCACTGCTTACACGAATACCATTGAGCCAAATTTCACCGGACGATATTGTCTCAAATCCGGCAATACATCGTAAGACCGTCGTTTTCCCGCACCCACTTGCGCCCAATAAACAACCGATCTCGCCTTTTTCCAATGCCAGCGACAAATCTTGGATAACGATTTGCCGCCCGTACGATTGCCTGACATGATCAAGCCGCAATAGCACGTTATTCATTGATTTGGCTTTCAGTTTGCCGCATAAAAACGACGATTGGTATAAGACCAGCCAGTACCAGCGTTACTGCAGGAACGGCGGCTTGCTCCCATTGCCCCTCCGAGGTCAGCGAAAAAATTCGCACTGCCAGTGTGTCCCAGCCGAATGGACGTGTCATTAGCGTAATTGGCATTTCTTTCATCACATCGACAAACACCAATGTGGCTGCAGTGAAAATTCCCGATTTCAGAATTGGAAAATGAATTTTCCGGATCATTGCCCATCCTTGCGTCCCCAAACTCATTGCCGCCTCATCGATGCTGCGTGTCACACGTTGCATCGCACCGTCAATGGGATAGTGACCGACCGCCATAAAACGTATCAAATAAGCAACCAACATGGCAATCAATGTTCCCTGCAACAGCGGCCCGGCGTCGATCCGAAATCCATCGAAGATCCATTCGCTAAGCTTTCCGTCCAACCAAACCATTGGCATATAAACACCGATTGCCAATACCGTACCTGGCAGTGCGTAACCTATTGTGGCCGCACGTATCGCATAACGCATTGATGCATCCGGATAACGGCGTACCGCATAAACCATGACGATCACGATCGAACATGTCAATAAAGCAGCCAGCGCGGATAAAGCGAACGAATGCCAGAGAAACTCGCCAAACCGGGTTAAATCAAAATCGGCGTTAATCGACTGTACAGCCCAAACGCTCAGTTGCGCGACAGGCAGCAGAAATGCCAAAAACACCACGGTAAAAACAAAACCGACTACCAGCCATTTATTCCAACTGTATAATTGAATTCGATGCGCACGTTGACTCCTTTTGCTTTCGGCATAGCGCATCCGTATCCTGAATTGCTGCTCCAATACAATCACCACAAAAACCAGGATGATCAGTAATGAAGCCAATTGCGATGCGGCTTCCAAGGAAAACATACTAAACCATGCCTTATAGATAGCCGTCGTAAATGTATTGTAATTAAACACCGACGCCGTGCCAAAATCCGCCAAAGTTTCCATCAGTACGAGCATCAATCCGCCAGCAATCCAAGGCCGCGCCATTGGAAGTGCCACCTTGAAAAAACCTTGGCGGCGAGTCAATCCAAGTGATTGCGCCACTTCCAAAGATCGCTTCCCCTGGCTCATAAAAGCATTACGGGCCAGCAGATAAACGTAAGGATAAAATGACAGCGTCAACACAGTAATGACACCGGATTTATTGCGTATATCCGGGAACCAGGATAAGTCGGAATCAAACCAGACACGCAGCGTAGTCTGCACCGGGCCGGTAAAATCGAATAAACCCAACGCTACGAATGCAGTCACATAAGCAGGTATTGCCAATGGCAATAACAGCGCCCAAGAAAAAAAAATACGCCCTGGAAACTCATAAACGGCGGTAAACCAAGCCAAGCTGATGCCGAGGAGTGCAGTTCCCGTAATGACACCCGCCGCCAACCAGAATGTATTAATCAACAACTCAGGCAGCGTAGTATCGATCAAATGCCGCCAAATATCATCGGCTGGCGTGAAGAACGATGAAAAGATAATAACAATGGGCACAAGAACCATTGTTGCCGCCAAAAAAGGAACGATGCGCCAAGCTGTCATTAAACGATCAATATCGCAGTGTTTTCTCAGCACACAATCAATCGGTGCAAGGGCTATTTATAGCCGGCGCGATCCATCAGTTTCACTGCGGTTGTCTGCAACTCTCCGGCTTTACTGAGATTCATCGGGTTTTGTTTGAAATCCCCCCACGATGCGACAAAAGCATCCGGCTTTATCGACGGATTGGCAGGGTATTCCATATTCAAGTCGGCGAATAGATTTTGCGCCTTGGCGGAAGACAGAAACTCGAGCAACCGAATGGCCGCTTTTTCATTACGCCCGTATTTAGTGATGCCCACCCCCGAAATATTGACGTGTACGCCACTTCCCTGTTGATTAGGCCAGAATACCGCCAATGGCAAATTTGGATCCTTGCTCATTAAGCGACCGAAATAATAGGTATTAACCAATGTCACATCGCATTTCCCGGCCGCGACGTATTCAAGCGCCTTGGTATCGTCCGGCAATGGATCCGTCGCCAAATTTGATACCCATCCCTTAACGATTCTTTCCGTTTCCGTTTCACCGTGTTCGGCAATCATCATCGCAACCAGCGATTGGTTATAAACCTTCTTCGATGAGCGCAAACATAAACGGTTACGCCATTTCACATCGGCCAAATCCTCATACGTGGAAAGATCGGAAACTTTCACTTTTTTCGGATTGTAAACAAGCGTACGTGCACGTACCGACAATCCGAACCACTGATCATTCGGATCGCGCAAATGCATAGGAATATTGTGCGCTAAGACTTCAGATTTTACCGGTTTTAATAAACCTGCTTGCTCTGCGGCCCATAAATTACCCGCATCGACGGTAATTAACATATCCGCTGACGTATTTTTTCCTTCAGCTTGCAAACGCGCAAGCAGAGCTCCTTCGTTATCGGTGGTATATTTGACCTTAATGCCCGTTTCCTCGGTGAATGCATCAAACATCGGCTTGATAAGCTGTTCTATACGCGCGGAATATACGACAACCTCCGCTGCATGAGCAACTTGCACAAATAATAACGAAAGAATTAATAAAAAAACGAGAAAGAACCGGTTTAACATGAAAAATCCATGACTGCGTAATTAAAAGTGGTTTACTATATTACGAATAAGAATAATTATCAATTAAGCACCTGAAACCGACTTAAATTCTGAATTGTAAAATCAGTCGCAGGAAACGGCTTTCCAATATAATATCCTTGCGCATAATCGATCCTCATTTCTTTTACCATCATCAGTATTTCCTCTGTTTCGACAAATTCCGCCGTAATCTTCTTCCCGAAACCTCTTGCGACACTGCACAATGCATTAACAAGTATCAGGTCATCGCTACTCTTGGTTAAATTGCGAATAAATGCACCATCTATTTTTACAGCATCAACCGGCAATTCCCGCAAATAATAAAAAGATGAGAAACCGACACCAAAATCATCCAATACAAAACCGCATCCCAACTCTTTAATTTCATTCATTAATACCCTGGCTCCCGGCAAATCCCTTAAAGCTGCAGTTTCAGTTATTTCAAATATTAGACTTTCTGGATTGATATGATTCGATGACAAACCCTCCTGAAGAATAGGCAGCAATTCTGGATCATTGAATGCGTATGCTGATAAATTAATGGAGAAATTAACTTTAAATCCATTCCGACACATCAATGCAAGTTGCGCAATCGACTTACGCAATACCATTTGGTCGATTGCATGTATTAATCCGGTATGCTCTGCTGTCGGAATAAAATCGGCAGGAGAAAATATGGTTCCGTCTTTATCCTTCATGCGCAACAGTACTTCATAATGCAAAATTTCTTTCGAGCTTATTTCCATTATCGGCTGCAAATACAATAAAAAATTGTCATGCGAATGCGAATATTCAATCTTTTCTTTCCAATAGACCAAGTTATGAAGTCGCTCTCGGCTTCGATCTTTATCGGAAAACAAATACCAAGCATTGCGACCCACTGCTTTCGCTTCGTACATAGCCAAATCCGCTGCGGCAAGCAAATCATGGATATTATCGCCATGTGTGGGGAATAAGGCTATACCGATACTGGCAGAAATTTTATGTGTACGATCGAGAATAGTTAACTGTGTTATATGCAATTGATCCAAAACTTTCTTAGCAACCCCAACGGCACCGCTGGCATCAATTTCCGGCAAAATAATAGCAAATTCGTCACCACCCAAACGCCCTATGACATCGTCAACTCGGATCGTTTGAGTCAACATGCTCGCAACGACTTTCAATAACGCATCGCCCGCCTGGTGACCGCTGGTATCATTGATATATTTAAAACGATCCAAATCGAAAAACAACAATGCACCCGGATGCTGATATCGCTCGGCGCGATTTAGTACCTGCTCGAGCTCCTCGCTAAAACGACGGCGATTGTATAAATTCGTTAACGGATCATGATCCGCCAGCCATGCCAAATTCCCTTCAACGCGCTTGTATTCAGTAACATCCAAGCCAACAGACAAAATCGATGGATCGTCACTCGACTGCCAAGCTAAATGCGAATGTAGCCATGCGATATGTCGTTTTGTCCCATCTTTACAATGCGTGATCGCCTCATGACGTAATTGCGTTCGCTTCCCGGAATGAATCTCCTTAAATCTGGATAACATATCTTGCGATTCATGTTCGGGAATTAACGCATGCAGAAACGATCGCCCTTGCAAATCAGCCTCTGAATAGTGCAACAACATCTCACCGAAGGCATTTAATGAAATAATCCTTCCTTGATCATTTTGCGTTATAACAATGACTTGTGCGGTATCCAGTAAGTTTTCCACAAAATCTTTTTCTTTTCTGAGTTCATTTTTTTGTTCAATCAGCATCTTCGTGCGAATAGATACCTCTTGCTCCAGTTTCTCAAGTTGCAACGACAACGATACGGCCGCTTCGACCAATGTATCGACCTCATCGCGAAAACTTGAATTTCCTTTCGATGATATAACCACTTTGCGAAACCGATCAAATTCCCCATTGGGCAAAAGCGGCAATGCGAAAACAACATCCTTGAGTTTTGCCAGCAATCCCGCAAAAATCAGAAATAATAAGATTTCTGAAAAAACAAGCCCTAGCAAACCAATTAAGGCAATTTTCCAAATAGAATCATGAATATTATTGACTGTTGCCGTAACATCGAAAAGAACAATCAGATACGCTTTATCCCGATGATGAGAATCCAATGGAAATAGTTTTATTTGGTGAAATTGATTGTTTACACGAAAATAGCCCCCGGCATCCACTGTATGCATAGCGGGGAAAAGATTCGCCGCTTCTCCAAGAATTACTTTATTTTTCTCTCTATCGGTGAGTGCGGAAATACGAACATTCCATTGCGGAAGATCGATATTATTTTGCGGCAAGACGCTTTCGTGGCTTTTTATTAATAAACCGATGTCGGCACCGATGATACTTTTGAAGTTCAACAAGGCGTCTGCGAGAGAAATCCCCATAACGATGATGCCCGTTTTCTCCCCTTGTACCAATAGCGGCGCAACAATGTACTGGATGCAGCTATTGGTGCACAGAAGAGGATTGATCGGTAATTCGCTGCGATTAACTTGATTAATCCATTCCAGAATCATTGACTTATCAGCAATATGAAGATCCAAATTATCCCAACTTACACTAAGTTGATTCTGCGAATCATAAAAATGAACAAGCTCCACGTTATTGTGAAATTGCAGCAATGCCCAGTGCGCATCGAATACCTTTTTAATAAGGTCGCTTTCGTTGGTAAGCAATACGCCCTTCATGCCGTCCAGAAACGGAATCATCTCGACCAGATTGAATAAATTCTTCGATGTGTTCTTAATCAGACTGCTGATTTCCCGTTCATAATGGCTATATTCAACTTCCCGCTGATTATTGAAGTTGTACATTAAACTGAGGTAACTGATGAAACAAAAGAACATGACGACCGCCAACAAAATCATGCTACTGCATAATGAAATCTTCCACCGCAAGCTACGAAACTTGCGCGCCTCTTGATTCAACGCAGTAATTGCTTCATGCTCAAACTTATTTGCGGGAAGTTGATTCATATTAGGCCGTACTCAATCAGCTTTGATCGCCCCATCGGGCAATCAGCGAATGCTCGATACTTAAATGATCCAAGATGCGCGCAACGACAAAATCAACTATATCTTGCACAGTCTGCGGATGATGATAAAAACCTGGATTAGCCGGGAGTATAACCGCGCCACTTCGCACCAATTTCAACATATTTTCCAGATGAATTGCCGAGAATGGCATCTCTCGAGGTACAATAATCAGCGGACGGCTTTCCTTCAACATGACATCGGCCGCGCGCTCGATTAAATTCTGACTCATTCCGGCGGCAATCGCTGCCAACGTCCCCATGGTGCAAGGACATATCACCATCGCATCGGCTGGATTCGAACCGGAAGCTACGGGTGCAAACCACTCCTCGCGCCCGAACACCCGCAATTGACCTTCTGCTAATTGATATTGGCGATTAAAGAATGCTTCCGTTTCTTTGGCGCTAGAGGGAAGCATCAGATTCATTTCCTGCTGCGCAACGATTTGCGCTACTTTGGAATACAACAGATAAACTTGTCGGCCTTCTTTCAACAACATTTCGAGCAAGCGAACGCCGTAAGGCATGCCGGATGCGCCGGTTAGCGCGAGTGTGATGGTTTGAGGATTTCTCATCTAACGATCCCTTGATTAGTAGAAAATTCCTCGTAGCGGATTGCTGCTAACGCGAACTTTTGTCGTACGATTCTTGATTCATCGCTTGCTCATGGCGCTCGATAAATTCCTTCATGCTATCGATTCCTCGCAACTGAAGCACATAATTGCGCACTGCCGCCTCCACCAGAACCGCCAGGTTACGGCCAGCCGCCACCGGAATAATCACCTTGCGGATATCGACATTCATGATCTTCTCGGTCAGATCAGTGATCGGCAAGCGCTCCAGCGCAATCGATCCTCCGCTGTTTTGCAAATGCACAATCAGTTTCATGTTTTTGTGCCGTCGCACTGCGGTTTCGCCAAAAATAGTGCGGATATTCAACATGCCTAAACCGCGCACTTCAAGATAATCGCGCAACACCGGCGGACAGCGGCCTTCCAGTGTTTCGGGTGCAATACGCCGCAATTCGACGACGTCGTCGGCGACCAAACCGTGCCCGCGACTGATCAATTCCAGCGCCAATTCGCTTTTACCAACGCCGCTTTCGCCGGTAATCATGACCCCCATGCCCAACACATCCAGAAGCACGCCGTGCAAACTGCACGAAGGTGCCAGCACACTCCCCAAATAGGTGCGAATCAGCCAAATGACTTCCAAACTGGGTAACGGGGAATGCAGCAATGGGATATTGTAGCCATTGGCCATGTCCAGAATCGATGCGGGTATTTCCGCATTATCGGCAACAATAATGCACGCTAAATTGCCTTGCACCAATTGATTGATTTTTTTTTCTAGTGAAGCGGCTTCGAGCTTGTTTAAATAATGGATCTCATCGCTGCTGATCACCTGAATCCACTCGGGGTGAATAAAATTCAAGTGCCCGATCAATCCTTGGCCGGATTGTGCGATTAATTCCTCGCTCAATATCGTATCGCCACCGCGTTGACCGGCGATCCAAGTGAGTGTGAGTTTTTCCTTTTTATCTTCGAAAAGCTCGGCAATACTAATTTGCGACATTAGGCTCCCAATCGGTTATGAGCTTATGGACTGCCACCACATCCTTGCACTGCAGAATACTGTCGCGGAATTGTTTGTCACTGAACATTTGCGCCAGTTCGCTGAGTATTTGCAAATGCTTGTCGGTTGCTTTCTCCGGAACCAGCAATATGCATGCAATGCTAACCGGTTGTCCGTCGGGCGCATCAAAAGGAATCGCTTCCTTCATCGTCACCAAAGCGGCAACTGCGTCGCGCAAACCTTTTATGCGTCCGTGCGGAATAGCGACTCCTTGACCCAATCCTGTCGACCCAAGTTTTTCGCGCGCAAATAAACTATCGAATACCTGACTACGCGCAATTTGGTTTGCATTCTCAAATAATAATCCAGCTTGTTCAAAAACCCGTTTTTTGCTGGTAACGTCCAACCCAACGATGACATTGGATAAAGGTAATAATTGCGAAATTTGATTCATGGAAAATAGTATTTTTCATTGCAATAATGACAGCGCACATACCCTTGCGGGCGCAAAGCCATCATTAATAGCCGAACAAGATAACTTTTTAGCATTTTAAGGAAACGCTGATATTGGCTGTACGAGTGAATTGTTTCGTTGTGCGGTACTCGCTGCCTCACCTATCTTGCCGATAGTTCTCGGTTGCCGTCCGTGTACCTCGTGCTTCATCTCGTTCGCCAAATGAATCAGCTGTTTCTTTAACTTACTCAAGCTCTTGATCTTTTAATGCGCCATGATTGCGGCGCTCAAGATTTTTTTCCTTATGCTTAAGGATCTGCCGATCCAATTTATCGACTAAACTATCGATCGATGCATACATGTCCTCGCTGTCGGTTTCGACAAAAATATCTTTCCCGCGAATATGCACGTTGGCTTCGGCTTTTTGCTTAAGTTTTTCGACCGATAAAATAACGCTAACATCGATAACATGATCGAAGTGCCGTGTAATTTTACCGATTTTTGAAATAACATATTCACGCATTGAGTCAGTAACTTCCACATGGTTACCGGTGAGTTTGAGATTCATTATTCTTCCTTTTATGCTAATTAAAATGATTTACGCAGATTGACGGCAGGAATCTGTAACGCCTCCCGGTACTTCGCAATGGTTCTACGCGCCACAATAATGCCTTGCCGTTCTAACATATTTGAAATTTTATTATCGCTGAGCGGTTTCTTGGAGTTTTCTTCCTGTATCAGTTGTTTGATCAATGCACGAATTGCAGTCGCAGAACAAGCTCCGCCGGTATCGGTGGCAACATGGCTGCCAAAAAAATATTTCAGCTCAAAAATACCTCGCGGAGTATACATAAATTTTTGTGTCGTTACTCGCGATACCGTTGATTCGTGCAAATTTAACGTGTCTGCAATCTCGCGCAACACCAATGGCCGCATCGCCACTTCACCATGCTCGAAAAATTGCTGCTGCCGTTCTACTATTGCACTGGAAACCCTCAAAATCGTATGCGAACGTTGCTGGATATTTTTAATCAACCACTTGGCCTCATTCAGTTGATCGATCAATCCGCGTGCAGAATGGTGATCCTGTTTCAAAATGTTAGCATAGAGACGGTTAATGCTAAGGCGAGGAAAAGCATTTGAATTGAGTTTCACCACCCAAATGTCGTTCTTTTTGCTCACCGTAACGTCGGGGACGATGTAGCGCTCGTTCTGAGCATTAAATTGAATCCCCGGTTTTGGATTGAGACTGGTAATCAATTTCTGAATAGCCCGCAAGCTTTCATCGTCGCAAGCCAAGCGCTTTTTGATTTGGACAAAATCTCTCGATGCCAGAATTTCCAAATACTCCCGCACCACTTCCATTGCTTGGTCGCGATGAGCCACTTCATCGGGCATTGCTTGCAGTTGCAACATCAGGCACTCCTTGAGATCGCGAGCACCGACGCCGGGCGGATCGAACCGTTGCAAACATTGCAATGCATTTTCCAAATCGGTCAAGCTGATGCCAAGCTCTGTAGGCAACATCTCCCGCAATTCTTCCAAATCCTGCATCAAATAACCGTCCTCATCCAGGCTATCGATCAGCAACCCGATAATTTTTCTGTCATGCTCGGACAACTGATTCAGATTATTTTGGAAATTCAGATATTCGCGCAAACTGGCGGGTTTATCCGGTATCTGCGGCGAATCGCGATCCTCTTCATCCGAAGAAATATCCGAAAAAGAACCACCTGGAGACCACTCGGGATCTACACCAAAATTTTCATCCGGGATTGTTTCGTCTTTTGGTTCTTTTTCTGCCGCAGCATTACCATCTTCGGTTGTAAAATCGGTGTTTTCCTCACCACCATAAGCATTGTCGTCGTTTACCGGGCTCCATTCATCGTGCAATTCCAGCAGCGGATTTTCTCGTGTGATGCGCTCAATCTCTTGATTCAACTCGACAGTCGATAGCTGTAACAAACGTATCGATTGCTGCAATTGTGGTGTAAGCTTGAGCTGCTGCGTCAGCTTTAATTGGAGTGTTGGCTTCATAATTTTAGAAAAACCGCCATTACTAAATAATTCGGCCTCGATTGATGATACAGCTATAAACGGAAATTTTCTCCCAAATAAACTGCTCGAACTTTTTCGTTATCGATAATTTCTTCCGCTCGGCCTTGCGCAAGCACATGACCTTCGCTGATGATATAGGCTCTATCGCAAATCCCCAGCGTTTCCCGGACATTATGATCGGTAATCAAAACACCGATTCCACGCTCTTTCAGAAAAACAATCACTTTCTGTATATCGATGACAGCGATTGGATCGACACCGGCAAAAGGTTCGTCCAGCAAAATAAAGCGCGGTTGCGATGCCAACGCACGTGCAATTTCAACGCGGCGGCGCTCGCCACCCGATAAACTGATCGCAGGATTATCCCGCAAATGACTGATATGCAAATCGTGTAATAAATCGTCTAAATGGCGCTGTTTTGCATCTCCGTCCAAATCCTGCAATTCCAATACCGCCAGAATATTCTCTTCAACTGTCAAACGACGAAAAACGGAAGCTTCCTGCGGCAGATAACTTAGTCCCAGCTTCGCCCTCCGATGAATCGGCAATTGACTCAAATCTTGTTCGTTTAGACAAACGCTGCCACCATCCAAAGGCACCAAACCGACAATCATATAAAAACAAGTCGTTTTCCCAGCGCCGTTCGGACCCAATAATCCGACCACTTCGCCACTGTTAATCGAAAAAGAAACATCTTGCACCACAGCGCGCGATTTATAACGCTTCTTTAAATTAGAGGCTTTTAATTCACTCATTACAGACATTACATTGATTGATGCAACTTTTACTCGGATTTGTTTTTGGGCTGTATGGTAATTCTCACCCGTTTATCCGTTCCCGATTCAACGCCGCGTTCTTTACTGCCAGTGACTTGAAAAAATTCAGTGCTCATGTTGTAGGAAATATAATCGCCCTGCACTTCATCGAAACCGCGCTTCAATCGCGCTTTTCGGAATAATTCAATTTTGTCGGTTTTGCTGTCGTAATCTGCTTGCTCGCTCCAACCCTCGACATATTCATCCATACCGTCGCGCTTCTGACGAAAACTTACCAGGTTTCCGGTCGCAGTTGCATGCCGGAATCCCTGTGCATCTTCTTTCATCACCACTTTATCCGCAAGAATGCGCAGGGTTCCTTGGGTTAAGACAACATTGCCGATAAACGTGCTAATCCGGCTTCCTTCCTTGCGATTTACATCTTCAACCGTCGCGCGATCCGCTTCTAGATACATTGGTTTTTCACGATCCGCACGCTCCGCAACAGCGAACTGAATTGGCAGCAATACCAGAAAACCTATCATGATCAATATTTTCATTTTATTTAATCACTTATTATTAACGGCTTTCACCGCCGACAACAACTTCATTTCTCCAATCCGGTTATTGAATTCCAATCCCTTTGCTTCTATTTTGGTTTTGAATCTGGTTATTGTCACTGCATGATCCGTCGTAATCAGATTTTCATTCGGATTGAGGTGTAAAAAATCGGTTACCAAAGTAATCTTGCCCTTATCGTCGCTTGCTCCACGCACCGCAGTCACATTTTCTATTAAATCGATGCGCTTGCCTTTTTCTTTTACGAGCGCTCGATCGGCCAATATATGCATTAACGGCTTTTCGGGATCCAGATTGACAAAACTGATATGATTCAGTTGAGTAACTTCTTCATTGAGATAATGCAAAAGCATCCGTGCAGAAAATTGACGCTGAATGTCTTGTGTATGATCGATACGAACACCAACGATATTTTCAGCAATATAATCCGGATTGCGATATAGATCGTCGCCTTTGTCGTGTTCAGGCGGACGGGTAACATAATCCAGCCAAACGGTCAATAATGCCAAGACAATGAAAAATATGAGCGGTGAACTAATATTTGAATAGAGGCGTCTGATCATTAAAAATTTCTCGCAGTGTCAATGCAGAAATAACCAACTCTTTATTAACTTCGATTGCGTTACCGTTTTCCATGCATAACTTTGATTATAACAGAACACTTGTTTTCATTTACTCAATCAGCTTCTCGCCGTTTTTACCCGCTTTATGAATCCCCAATGAAAATGGCTTAACATTTTAAAACTAAAATCACGACACAAATAACGATAATGTCTCAACAACACGCCTTACATTTCGAATCGTACGATCTGCTGCAAAACGAAGACTGCGCACAGCGCATTGTGGCTGCCAAAAAAACATTAGGAAAGCACACCGTCATTCTAGCCCATCATTACCAACGCGCCGATGTATACCGACATGCCGATCTTACCGGCGATTCGTTAAAACTGTCTTTTCTTGCCGCACAGACCGATGCGGATTATCTGGTTTTTTGCGGGGTTCATTTTATGGCTGAAGTAGCGGATATGCTCTCCAGCCCGGAACAGATCGCCATTCTTCCCGATATGTCCGCCGGTTGCTCGATGGCGGATATGGCCAATCTCGTCAATGTTGAACGTGCTTGGCGCGAATTGACGGAGATTTTGGATCCAGATGAAATCGTCACACCCGTTACTTATATTAATTCCTCGGCTGACCTAAAAGCCTTTTGCGGCGATCACAGAGGGATTGTTTGCACTTCCAGCAATGCAGGAAAAGTATTGCAATGGTCATTTAAGCAGCGCAAGAAGGTGTTGTTTTTCCCCGATCAACATCTTGGCCGTTGGAGCGGACATCGATTAGGCATTCCGTTGGAGGAAATGCCGGTATGGAATTTCGACGAACCTTTGGGCGGTTTAACACCGGAGCAAATCAAAAAAGCCAAAATTTTATTATGGAAAGGCCATTGCTCCGTACATCAAATGTTCCAGCCGCAGCATATCATCCGTTTCCGCAATCAATATCCCGACGGCATTGTTATTTCTCATCCGGAATGCAGTTATGAGGTATGCAAAGCATCCGATTATGTCGGTTCGACGGAATACATTATCCGTACGATTGCAGACGCAAAAGGCGGAACGCGGTGGCTAGTAGGCACCGAGCTGAATTTGGTCAATCGCATCGCCGAGGAATTCAAGTCGCAAGACAAGATTATTCAATTCATGTCGCCAATGGTATGCATGTGCTCGACCATGGCACGAATTGATCCGCAACATTTGGCTTGGACATTGGAAAATTTAGTTAACGGTAATGTCGTCAACCAAATTAAAGTACCTGAAACGGAAGCCAGATTGGCGAAACTGGCATTGGATCGAATGTTGAAGATTTCCTAACTTACTTGCGATTTTCGAGGTATCGTGTCGTCATGTGCAACGCGAATCCGATTGCTTATGACGAATTTCCAATTTTCCGATAACAACCAAATTAACTTATTGCATAACGGTGCGGAGTACTTCCCTCAATTGGAAGCCGCCATCGAAAATTCGCAAACCGAAATCCATCTTGAAACTTATATTTATGAAAGCGATACCGTCGGCCAAAGAATTTCCGCTGCACTATGCCGTGCGGCGCAGCGCGGCGTATCCACCTATCTTTTAATCGATGGCTTCGGATCGCAGAATTTTCCAAAAACTGAAATTGAGCGCCTACTGCAATCTGGCGTTAAGGTACTGATCTTTCGTCCAGAAATTATTTTTTCGATGCCACACCGCCATCGTCTGCGACGCATGCATCGCAAAATCGCCATCATCGACGCTAAAATTGCATTCGTTGGTGGGATCAATATCATTGATGACCGAGATAATCCGGAACAGCTGGTACCGCGATTTGATTTTACGGTTTCGATTCAAGGCCCGTTATTGAGTCAGATACATCAAGCAGTCAAGCATTTATGGATGCTGGTCGCATGGGTGCATTTCAAAAAGCGTTGGGCTGTATCGTTACCTGAAAAACCGCTGTGCGGTCCTACTGGAAATCAAAAAGCAGCTTTCATCATTCGTGACAATTGGCGACATCGCCACGATATCGAACATGCCTACCTGGATGCGATCAATCAAGCACAGATAGAAATCATCATCGCAAATGCGTATTTCCTACCGGGAAGAAAATTTAACCAAGCGTTGAAAAATGCTGCGCAGCGCGGGGTCAGCGTTTTATTGTTATTACAAGGCAAAGCGGAATATCGTTTGCAATATCACGCAACGCAAGCGCTCTACAAAAACCTTTTAGCTGCGGGAATCGAAATTTATGAATATCATCGCAGCTATATGCATGCCAAAGTAGCTGTCATTGATCGCCGCTGGTCAACCGTGGGCTCTTCGAATATCGATCCTTTCAGTTTGTTATTGGCTCGCGAAGCCAATATCATTGTCGAAGATAATCTTTTTTCTCAAATACTTAGAGCTCGACTTACGGAAGCTATCACGCAAGAATCCACAGCAATTACGGCAAAAGAAGGAAATCTTTTCTCTTGGTTTAGCGATATTATCAATTGGCTCTGTTTTTATATCGTACGCATCATGCAAGGCATGCTCGGTTACGATTGGTATGATAGCCCCTCTTAAATTCAGCCGAATTTCTGCGAATGCCGATCAAACAACATGCCTTTAGCGATTTCGCATTGACATCCGATCAATGGGATCGAATAACATCCGCCTCCAACATAATCCGTGCAGGGGGTACTGTCGCCTTTCCAACCGAAACCGTATACGGATTGGGTGCCGATGTTACAAATCCAACGGCAATCGATAAGATATATCGTATAAAACAACGGCCTTTAAACCATCCGCTCATCGTGCATATCGGCGCGCTCGACGACCTAGATTATTGGGTGCATACGATACCCGAATCCGCAAGAGAGCTTGCGCATTGCTTTTGGCCCGGC
The DNA here is from genome assembly GCA_023257295.1 of Nitrosomonas sp. GTDB lineage: Bacteria > Pseudomonadota > Gammaproteobacteria > Burkholderiales > Nitrosomonadaceae > Nitrosomonas. The sequence goes on from JALRCN010000028.1 coordinate 18,619, forward strand.
CCTTTGACTTTGATATTGCAACGCAGCTGGCGCGTGCCGGATTGCGTCACTGGCGGGCAGAATACCGTCGGTATCCGTATGCCGTCTCATCCAATTGCGTTGGCGTTATTGCATGCACTGGGGCCGCAAAAAGCATTGGCGGCACCGTCTGCCAATCGTTTCGGTCGACTGAGTCCAACCACCGCCGCACATGTTTATCAGCAATTAGGCAGCGAAGTCGATCTGATTCTTGATGGAGGTTCTTGCGCAATCGGGTTGGAAAGCACCATTGTCAGTTTTCATGAGCAATCACCGAAAATATTGCGACCGGGCGGAATCTCAGCCGAAGAGATCGAAACTGCATTGAATATACCCATTGCGCTAACGCATACGGATAATAATCCGACGATACGCACTTCGGGTTCGCTGCCATCGCACTATGCGCCGGTTACACCATTGAAATTAGCGCCAACCGAACATATCTGGCCACAAGCACTCGCAGCGGCGGAACGCCAATTGCGCACCCTAGTGATAACATGGTCGGATATCGCCGATAACAAACCCTACAATCCACTAATCGCGCACCATGCAATGCCGCACGATCCGTTCACGTACGGTCAGCAGCTTTATGCGAAATTACACCAATTCGATCAAACGACATTTGATCTTTTGCTGATCGAAACGCCGCCCGATCATACTGATTGGCTTGCCGTCTCGGATCGCTTGCGGCGCGCCGGTCATCGTTTTTCCGATAACAATTAAATAACTCGACAAAATGAATACACACAAAAAACTTCAAGCCGTGCTTTTTGACGTCGACGGAACACTTGCCGATACCGAGCAAGACGGTCATCGCATCGCTTTTAATGCCGCCTTCCAACAATTCGGCCTTGAGTGGAATTGGGATGTCGATCTTTACGGCGAATTATTACAAGTCACCGGAGGCAAAGAGCGAATTCGCCATTACATGGAAAATTACGCCCCATCTATGCTTGGCAAAAACAATGTGCAAGCATGGATCGCAGATCTACACAAAACCAAAACCAAATATTTCGAATCGTTGATGGAAGCTGGAAAGATGCCATTGCGTCCCGGTGTCGCTCGTCTGATCCATGAGTTGCGCCAACAGCAAATAAAACTTGCGATCGCAACCACTACCACGATGGAAAATGTTACGGCATTGCTCACATCGACTTTGGGCGAAGAGTCTATCGATTGGTTCGATATCATCGGTGCGGGCGACATTGTGTCGCACAAAAAACCTGCTCCCGATATTTATCACTGGGTGCTTGATCAACTCAATTTATCTGCACGAAACTGCATTGCTATTGAAGATTCTGAGAATGGACTCAAATCTGCTCTAGCAGCGGATCTTTCAGTATTGATCACTGTCAGCGGCTATACACATCGGCAAAATTTTAGCGGTGCTGCCGCCGTATTATCCGATTTAGGCGAACCCGCGCAACCGTTCACACATATCGCAGGCCTCACAAATCACGACCAGTGGGTTAACACCGATTTCCTCCATCGCTTGATCGACCGATAAGCATGCTTGATATGTAAGAATTTCTAGCGTTGTTTACAGTATTTGGGAGAATACTGTAGATGAACATGGAGTTGGAGTTGGAGTTGGAGTTGGAGTTGTCCCCTTTTGACGGACACATTA
>JALRCN010000045.1 GCA_023257295.1 Nitrosomonas sp.
GTCATCCATTCTTCCATTTCTATATTATTGGCAAAAAAGTAAAAGTCTTCTGTCTTTTCCTCCTCGTATAATTTCCTCTACTTCCTCCCTGGAATAACCATATCGGTTTTTTAGAACCTCAACTATTTGCCCATCATGGTCAATTGTAATCCTGAAACGGTATCTACTGATTATGACACCTCTGACCGACTTTATTATGAACCCGTCACACTTGAAGATGTATTAGAAATTGTCGCAATTGAAAAACCATTTGGCGTCCCGCATCGTTGACATAGAATTCGCGTGAAACATTAAACCCGGAAGCAGCCAAAACATTGGCCAAGCTTGCACCAAATGCAGCACCGCGGCCATGGCCGACATGCAAAGGGCCGGTAGGGTTGGCGGAAACGAATTCCACTTGAACTTTCTTGCCTTGACCGAATTGGCTGTGCCCGTAAGCTTCCTTGCTTTGCAGTACATATTGCAAATATTGCTGTTTGGCGGAGTTCTTAAGAAACAGATTGATGAATCCGGCGCCGGCAATTTCCACTTTATCCAGATGAGGAGAGGAGGGAAGGGATTCGATCAATAAGTTTGCAACATCGCGCGGGGTTTTATGCAGTGATTTGGCCAATTGCATGGCTAGATTGCACGAATAATCGCCATGATTGGCTTGCTTGGTTCTGGTCAATTCAATGCGAATTGCCGTATCGGTTGGCGCGACAGCATGTGCTGCTTGCGCAAACAGTTCGCTGAAATGTGTTTTGAAATTGGGATAAGCAGATGAAGTCATGAGCATGGTAATCGTAAAATGAGCGCTATTTTAACAGGTGCAAAGGTCAGGCCAAAGATTGCTGGCGATGTGTCTCAAAAAGGCAAATGCTTGCACTGACGGCGACATTCAAACTTTCAACGCTGCCCGACATGGGAATCCGTACCAGCTGATCGCACGATTCGCGCGTCAAACGCCGCATGCCTTTTTCTTCGGAACCAAACACCCAGGCAACCGATCCCTTGATCGGAAAATGCGTTAAATCGAATTCCGCATCTTCCGCCGTACCGTAAATCCACACTCCTTGTTCTTTTAAGCGATTCATGGTGCGGACTAAATTGGTAACCGCGATAAAAGGCACGGTATCTGCAGCGCCACTGGCAACTTTGTATACTGCCGACGTTAATCCGACGGCGCGGTCTTTGGGGGCTATGATTGCATGTACGCCAAATGCGTCGGCCACGCGCAAACAAGCACCGAGATTATGCGGATCTTGGATACCGTCTAGAATCAACAGTCGCGCGGGTTCGGCCAGCGTTTCCAGAATATCGTCGATGTCGACATGTTGTCGCGTGCTATCGATGCAAGCGATTACGCCTTGATGGCGGTCGCTGCCGGTCATAACGGTAAGTTTCGAACCTTCGCATGTAAGCAAGCGGATTTTCTTACTTTCAGCCAGCTTGATCAATTCTTGTGCTCGTTGATCGGAACGTGCGGCATCGATCAAAATCTCTTTGATGCTATCGGAATTCTGCCGCAACCGGCTGGTTACCGCATGAAAACCGAAAATAAAATGAGTACCGGACACGGGTTAAATTGGATTTTAGTTGGGAAATAGCAAAACCGGATTAGTGGGCAAACGCTTCTTCGGCGCCTATTGTAAAGCTATTTCAGACAGCTAGCGTGATTTCTTGCGGCGTGATGGTTTTTTTTGCACGGATTTCTTTTCCGGCTCGGCTAAAGTGAAATCGATTTTGCTGGTTTCAAGATCGACACGAACCAATTTTACGCGCAGCCGATCACCCAGCCGATATTGTTTACCGCTGCGTTCGCCCAGCAGCACATGCTTGGTGGCGTCAAAATGGAAATAATCGCTCGGCAGCTCGGAGATGTGTACCAATCCTTCCACATACACGTTATCCAGTGCGACAAACAAGCCGAAGCCGGTTACGCTGCTAATCACGCCGTCGAAATATTCGCCGATTTTGTCCTGCATATAGAAACACTTGAGCCATGCCTCGACGTCGCGTGTGGCATCGTCGGCACGTCGTTCGGTCATGGAACAATGTTGTCCCAATTCGCCCCAATCGCCAGGCTGAAAGGTTTCACCCTTTAATATTGCTTTGATTGCACGGTGCACCAATAGATCGGGATAGCGCCGAATCGGCGAGGTAAAATGGGTATAGGCATCGTACGCAAGTCCGAAATGACCGGTGAGATCGGGGCTGTAAATGGCTTGCTGCAGCGATCTTAACATCACCGTTTGCAGTAACTGAGCATTCGGCCGGTCGCGTATTTTTAATAAGGTATCGGCATAATCTTTGGCGCTGGGTTTGTTTTTTCCGCCCAATTGAATGCCGAATTCCTTGAGAAAATTCCGTAGCACCTCGATTTTTTCCGGAGCCGGGCTTTCGTGAATGCGATAAAGCGTAGTTTGGCCGTGTTTCTGCAAGAAATCTGCCGCGCAGACGTTCGCCGCCAGCATACATTCCTCGATCAAGCGATGCGCTTCGGTGCGATGCACCGGCACGATCTTTTCGATTTTTCCTTGATCGTTAAAAAACATTTGCGTTTCGGTGGTTTCAAAATCAATCGCGCCGCGTTTTTTACGCGCTTTCAGCAATGCGTTAAAAAGCTTATAGAGCAATTGCAGGTGCGGTAACAGCGAAGCAAATTTCAATGCGTCGCTGCATTTCGCGTCCTCTAGCATCGCTGCTACTTGTGTGTAGGTCAGGCGTGCGTGCGAAAGCATCACCGCCGGATAAAAGGAATAATCGACGATTTCTCCGTTGGATTTGAAGCGGATTTCGCACACCATACACAACCGCTTTTGATCCGGATTCAGCGAACACAATCCATTGGATAATACTTCGGGCAGCATCGGGATAACACGACGCGGGAAATACACCGAATTGCCGCGATTGAAAGCTTCCTGGTCGATTGCATCGCGCGGGCTGACATAGTGGCTGACATCGGCAATTGCAACATACAATCGGTACCCTTTGCCGTCCTTTTCGCAAAATACGGCATCGTCAAAATCTTTTGCGGTTTCGCCGTCGATGGTAACCAGCGGCAAGTGGCATAGATCTTTGCGGCCGACCGCTTCTTTGTTCTGTACGTTCTTGGAAAATTTGGCCGATAGTTTTTCAATTTCCGTAGAAAATTCATGGGGTAAGTCGTGCTTGCGCAAAGCGATTTCGATTTCCATGCCGGGCGCGGTATAGTTGCCGAGAATTTCGATGATTTTACCGATCGGCTGTGCGTGCTTGCTGGGTTGCTTGATGATTTCCACCATCACGACTTGCCCGTCTTTGGCTTTTAGCGAATGTTCCATGGCAATGAGAATATCCTGACTGATGCGCTTATTTTCCGCCACCACAGACAAAATACCGTGATCAATATGCAATCGTCCCACTAACTGCGTGTTGCATGATTCTAGCACTTCCACAATCGCGGCCTCGCGGCGTCCGCGTCGATCCAATCCAATTTCACGCACCAGCACCCGGTCGCCGTGCAATGCTTTTTGCATCTCCTTGGCGCTTAGGTACAAATCCGCACTGCCGTCATCGGGAATCAGAAAACCGAATCCATCGGCATGCCCCTGGATTCGGCCTTTGATCAAATCCAATTTTTCCATCACGCAAATATCGCCTTTGCGATTGCGGAAAATCTGACCTTCGCGCATCATTGCCGTCAAGCGGCGGTTAAACAGTTCCTCTTCTTTTTTGGTGATCGATAGCAGTTTATGCAATGCGCATTCGGCAACCGGGATACCTTGTTGCTTTAAAATCTGCAAAATATATTCCCGACTTGGCAACGGATGCTCGTAGTGCGTTTTTTCACGCTCGTAATATGGATCCAGGCTGCGCAGCTTTTGATTCTTCTTATTTGACAAAACAGTGTTTTCCTATAGAATTACGCGTTCTTCGGCAGCCTGACCTGGCTGCCCGTTGCCCAGATGGCGGAATTGGTAGACGCGCATGGTTCAGGTCCATGTGCCTTCGGGTGTGGAGGTTCGAGTCCTCTTCTGGGCACCACAGCACTTGTTAATTTATTGATTGTTAGTAATATTTTTTATTAACGATTGCTTTCAAAAAAAATTATTGCACGATTATTGTGCACTTTTCTCTCTTTTAATTCTATTCTTATATCACATTCCGCAATCGCATTTTTGTATATAAGGGCAATTGCTGAAATTTTAACCCATCAGTTAAGAATAGCTCCCGAATCATGTTTCGCTGAGTCGAAGCAAAATGGGGGCTGGCGGCTAGCACTGATGATAGAAAAAACCCAGAATTCTTTGCGGAAGCCAATCCAATTTTCCTGGAAACGGGCCGCGCATGAATCCGGCGTGGCCGCCTTGTTGCGGGAATTCCAGCAGTACCGTCGATGAAACGTTGTGTGCGGAAGGCAAAGACGCTGCAGGCACGAAAGGGTCGTTGCGTGCGTTGATGACCAAAGTCGGGACGCGAATATGCGGCAACCATTGCTTGCTGCTCGAAATTCGCCAATATTCGTCGGTATCGCGGAATCCATGTAGAGGCGCGGTGACGATATTGTCGAAGTCATAAATCGTGTTGCATTTTTTGAGCGCATTTTTGTTCAGTAGTCCCGGAAATTGCATAGCCTTTTGCAGCCCCTTTGCTCTCAGTGAAATCAGGAAATGTCGTGCGTAGATTTGATTGAATCCAGCATCCAGTGCCGTACCGGCGGCAGCCAAATCTAGCGGAACGGAAATCGTAGCGATGCCGGCGATAATCTGATTGGCGTATTCACCGCTTTCTCCAGCCCATTTCAATAACACGTTGCCGCCGAGCGATACCCCGACGACATAAATCGGTTGTGAATGCGCGTGTTCGCGATGCATGCGGCACAGCATCCAGTCGATTTCGGGTGAATCCCCGGAATGGTAAGCGCGCGCTAACCGGTTGGGAGTACCGGAGCAGCCGCGAAAATGTACCACGGCGCTGCGCCAGCCATAGGGTTGCAGTGTATTGATCATGCTCAAAATGTAATGACTCGATGAATCGCCTTCGAGGCCATGAAAAAAAACCACCAAAGGTGCATCGGTCGCCCCGTCGCCCCAGTCGACGTCAATGAAATCACCATCGTCCAACTCCCAACGTTCGCGTCGGTACTGAAACAAAGGCTTCGGCTTATTCAAATAAGGATAAATGGTTTGCGAATTGCCGTCGGGCAACCATACGGGAGCGGTATAGCATTCTGTGTATACGGGGATGGTGCTGGTAAGCATATGCGGAAGTTGGTGTGGTTAAGTCAGGGCAAAACGGTTTGTATGGGGTGACCGTTCAGTTTCCAATCGGGCATTCCTGCTCGATAATAAAAAACGTTGCTCCAGCCCCAGTCCACCGCTTTTTGCGTAGCTATCGAACTGCCCATGCAGTGAATGCCGTTGCAATAAATAACCACCGGATCGTTACGGGTTGCGATGGCATGAAGGCTCTGTTCGCTGAAATCGTTTTTAACCGATAGATGATGGGCGCCCGGAATGTGTCCGGTGTTAAAATTATCGAGATTTCTGACATCGATAAATGGATAGCCTCGATCGAACAATGATTTTGCCGTTGCGGTATCGATCGTTTCGGCACCGTTAACGTGTTCCGGCGCCAGTGTATCGGCGATGGCCGAAGCAATCAGACTGCATAAGCAGACGAAGAGCAGTTGGCCGTTTATTTTATGTATTGTGCGTAGTGTCATATTGAATCTCCAGATGATTTGAGTGCGGCGGATATTCTAATTTTATCAGTCTGACAAAATATCGCCATCGACATAAAACCAGCGATTTTGCTCGCGTACAAACCGGCTGATTTCATGCAGGAGGAATGCGCGTCCGTTTATTTTGTGGCGAGCGATAAATTCGACGATCGCTTGATCCGGATTGGATTGCTCATGACGCTTTATGGTTAATCCCAGCCAGTGTTGCGATGCGTTTGCCAAATCCAGCGATGCGGGGCGGGTGCTGCGATGCCAAGTTGCAAGCAGATAATCTTCCCGCTTCAAGGTATAGGCGGTATAGCGCGATCGCATCAGCAGTTCGGCGGTGGCGGCGAATTCGTCACGATCCAGGAAACGACTGCAGCAGGTGCGGTAAGGTTGGTTGCTATTGCAAGGGCAGTGCGGTGCTTGGTCGGTTACGCGTGAATTCATATACAATGCGGTGATGGGATAAGCTAATGTAACATAATCTCGCGGCTCCCATCGAATTCGCCCCATCGTTATTATCGTGCATAGCCATAACCTATCGTCGCGTCGCATTGCGCATTTGGACATGGATGCTTTTTACGCATCGGTGGAATTATTGCGTTATCCCGAATTGCGCGGTTTGCCCGTTGTAATCGCCGGTCGGGATGAGCACGCGCCGGTGATGCAGATGAATGGAACGCGGCATTTTTATCGCTTGTGCGAATACATCGGGCGCGGTGTGATTACCACGGCAACTTACGAAGCGCGCGCATTGGGCATTTTTTCTGCCATGGGCGTTATGAAGGCGGCACAGCTCGCTCCGGACGCCGTTTTGCTGCCGGTGGATTTCGCTCGGTATCGCCATTATTCGCGCTTGTTCAAGGCAGCGGTTGCAAGCGTTGCTTCGCATATCGAAGATTCCGGCATTGATGAGATTTATATTGATCTCACCGCTTTGCCGGAGGATACGCTATCGTTGGCAAAGCGCATCAAGCAAGCGGTCTGGAACGCCACCGGCCTTACTTGCTCAATCGGCATCACGCCGAACAAGTTGCTGGCAAAAATTTGCTCCGATCTCGAAAAGCCGAATGGCTTGACCATTCTCGATACCGACGCTATTCCCGCGCGAATTTGGCCGCTCTCGGTACGAAAAATCAACGGCATTGGTCCTAAAACAACCCAAAAACTGACGTCTCTCGGTATCAACACGATTGCGGAATTGGCACAAGCCGAATTGGAATTTTTGCGCGTGCATTTTGGCCAAAGTTATTCGCATTGGCTTTACGAAGCGGCGCGTGGCATCGATCATCGTCCGGTGATCACGCATGCAGACCCCAAATCGATCAGCCGGGAAACCACGTTTGATCGGGATTTGCACCCGCGTCGCGATCGTGCACGCTTGACCGAAGCGTTTACCGCGCTGTGCATTCAAGTGGCTGACGATTTGGCGCATAAAGGCTATGTCGGACGTACCGTCAGTATTAAATTACGGTTTGAGGATTTTCAAACGATAACGCGCGATTTTTCGCTGACCGATTATACTGCCGATTCCGGCGTGATCCGCCAGGCGGCAGGGGAATGTTTGCGGCGCGTGGCGTTGAAGAAAAAGATCCGTTTATTGGGCGTAAAGGCCAGCACGCTACAAACGCGACACGAAGAGGGAATTTATCGTCAGTGCACACTGCCCTTGCTGTTTTAAGCATCGCTTTGACTGTGTAGACTGCTTTTTGCGCCGCATTACATGACCAGATCGGGGCGTTCGACGATCTCTTGATAGATGAAATGCCGTAATGCCATCTGTTGTTTCTTTTCCAGCCCGACAAATTCTATGCCTGAACAAATAATTTTTGTGTCATTCTTGTTCATCGGTTTTGCTGATCGAATAATGCCTTTCACAACGAGCGGTATTGCTTCGTCAAGAATGGCGACAGTAAAAGATAATCGGATTTCGCTACTCAAGCTGCCTAAAGGGATGCGGCTTTCAATACCGGCACCGCTGACACTGATATCAGTAACGGTTAGCGCAATTTCTTTATGCGCATCCGCGCTTTGTCCCGGAATATGACATCGAATGCGGCGCGATTTTCTGATGTTCTGAGACGAGATATTCTCAGGGAATGATAGGTGTATGTATTTGAACGGATATTTTATAATTTTATCAACAGAAGCGGCAAAACTGTAAGCGGATTGACCGCTGAATAACCGCACATGAATTTGATCGCCTTCGATGAGTGGGTCTCCAACTAGGGAATCGGAAAGCGGCATAGAAGTAATAAGCGCAATTTCCGGCACATAACCGATGACA
>JALRCN010000065.1 GCA_023257295.1 Nitrosomonas sp.
CCTTCATTAGTCAATAGATCCACTCGTTCAATAGCGATCGCGCAGCCGTAATGATTTCGGATGCAACCATACCGAGCGGCCCATGATGCTCCCGGAGCAAACGATCCGCCGCCGCGCCGTGCAAGTAAACCGCCAGCAGTAGCGCATTTCCGGGTTCAAGGCCTTGCGCAATCAGTGCGCCGATCATCCCCGCCAATACATCGCCCGTACCGGCGGAGCTCAAGCCGGGATTGCCGCTGGTATTCAAATAACGCCTCCCATCGGAAAAACAGCAAATGCTGCCCGCGCCTTTGAGTACCGCATAGCAGTTGAATCGCTGCGCGATTTTGTAGGCCGCATCCATGCGATTGTTTTGTACGGCAGCGGTATCGGTATTCAATAGGCGTGCAGCTTCCGCAGGATGTGGGGTTAGAATGGACGGCGCTTTGCGTTGACCGAGCATGCGGGCAAGCGCCGGGTGTTGCGCTATCAGGTTTAACGCATCGGCATCCAATACCAGCGCGGATTCGCTGCTCAGTGCGATTTCCAACCAACTCAGCGCTTGCGGCGAGTTGCCGAATCCTGGACCGGCAACTAGGCAATGTAACGGTGTTAACGCCAGCAAATCGGACGGCGTGCGCAGCATCAATTCCGGCTGCACATAATCGACCGGCGGCGCGGTATCGCTCAATAATCCGGCATAGACGCGACCGGCGCCCAGCCATAAAGCCGATCGGCCAGCCAACAGCGCCGCACCGACCATTCCGTTGGAGCCGCCCAGAATCGCAACATTGCCGAACGAGCCTTTATGGCTATTTGCAGTACGCGGCAGCGGCAGCAACGTATTGGCGAGTGATTGATCGAGCAGCCAGATACTCGGTTCAGGCGGAGCGGCTAATTGAATGTTTAAGTCGCACAATACGATTCTGCCGCTGTATTCTGGGCCGAAATTGGTGTACAGGCCGGGCTTGAGGCCGATAAAAGTTACGGTGATCGTGGCATGAATCGCAGCGCCGTAGACACAACCATTATCGCTGCCCAAACCGGAAGGGATGTCCAATGAAATGATAGGGGCATTTAAGCAATTGGCGGTTTGAATCCAAGTTAAATATTTTCCGTCAATACGACGATTTGCCGATTGATCGATGCCGATACCGAACAAGCCGTCGACGATCGCATCCCAAGCCTGCTCGCCATCGGGTATGTTCGCATGGATTTCGCCGCCACTGGCCAACCAGGATTGCATTGCCCGCTTGGCATCCGTAGGGACGCGATCCGCATCGGCGATGCAAGATACGCTAACGATATTGCCCCACTCTCGCAAATAACGCGCGACGGCAAACGCATCGCCGCCGTTATTGCCGGGGCCGGCAAGTACCAGTACGTGACAACAGCTTCTTCGCAACAACTGGTCACGTATGATTTGCGCCGCCGCCAATCCGGCTTTCTCCATCAAATTCGGTGCCTCGGATAGCGCCGCCGCTTGCCGTTCGATTTCACGGATTCCGGCGGTCAAATAAACTGGAATCATAGCCGCATGCCTCGTCGTTTTTCTCGCTCTATTTTAACAGGCCGTTGAAAAACTATCTGCGTTGCCGCTGGGGTGTTAAAAACAGGCTCAAAATGCTCATTTATTATGCATAAACTGCGCTTTTTCGCCTGTTTTTGCCTTGCATCGGCTGCCTCGAAAACGTTTTTCAACGGCCTGTTAAGCGGTTTCTTGATACACTACGACTATATCGGAAAAATGGAAGCAGCAAATTGCCGTAAGCAGGGAAAAGATGGTCGAAGAAAAAAAATATGAAATCGGTATTAATGTCAGAACGGTATATCTGGACGATCAGTCGGACGAGGAAGCAAACCGGCATGTGTTCGCCTATACCATCACCATCGCAAACACCGGTTCTGTAGCGGCACAGCTCATCAGCAGACACTGGATCATCAATAACGGCGACGGTACTGTCCAAGAAGTTCGTGGCTTGGGTGTTGTCGGCGAACAGCCGTTGCTCAAACCGGGCGATAGTTTTGAATACACGAGCGGAACCGTGATTTCAACCCCTGTCGGATCGATGAAAGGAAGTTATCAAATGGCGGCTGAAGACGGTTGCCATTTCGATGTCGAAATCCCCGAATTTATTCTCAGCGCACCGAGAACATTGCATTAGCATACATCGCTAATTTTACTGCAATGTCCGGAAAAATTTATCTAATCCCCACCCCTATCAGCCCTGAAAATATCGCATGGGCAATCCCTGCAGCGGTTCAGCAATGCGCTGCCGGACTTTCGCACTTCATCGTCGAGCATCCCAAAACAGCCCGCCAATTCCTGAAACAATTGAATGGCAAGCATCCGCTACAGGAAATAACCCTGCTGACACTCAATGAGCATACCGCCAAAAAGGATTTACCGGCCTTGCTTGAGCCGGTTTTGGCGGGACTCGATGTCGGTTTGATGTCCGAAGCGGGATGCCCCGGCGTGGCAGATCCCGGCGCGGAGTTAATCCGATTGGCGCATTCTCGAGGTATTTCAGTAGTGCCGCTTGTTGGCCCGTCATCGATCATTTTAGCGTTGATGGCATCCGGCTTAAATGGGCAGTGTTTCGCGTTTCATGGCTATTTACCGGTAGAGAGCGTTGCGCGCGCAAGAAAAATAACCGAATTGGAAAAAATATCGATCAATTTGCGCCAAACGCAGATATTTATTGAAACACCCTATCGCAATCAAAAATTGCTCGAACAATTGGTGCAGGTTTGCCGGGATACGACCGATTTATGCATCGCAAATCAACTGACCGCACTCGACGAAAAAGTACACACCCAATCCATCAAAGAATGGCGACGCGCTTTGCCGAATATTAACAAAATACCGGCAATTTTCTTGCTGCATGGGTAGTTATGAGATTTCACATCATGCCGGTTGATTCGACGTATTCCTTCTCTGGAAAAACGAGGCAATTCAGAATCCACGACACCTTTGAATCCAATGCCGTTTTTTTCCAACTTGAAACCACAGCCGCTTGCGGGCGGCTGGTTTGACAGTCCCTCCAGTCGTCAGTACACTCGAATCCGGTTTAACAGACCGTTTTCATTTTCCTCAAAACACAGCGAGAACAACAAATTCCATGGATATCAGCGCTATTCCCGTAGGTGCCAATGTACCCAGCAATGTCAACGTCATCATCGAAGTGCCGACCGGCGGCGAGCCGGTCAAATACGAGTTCGATAAACGCTCTGGAGCGCTGTTCGTAGACCGCATCCTGCACACGCCGATGCGTTATCCAGCGAATTACGGCTTTATTCCGCACACGCTATGCGACGACGGCGATCCGCTCGACGCATTGGTTATCGCCCGTTCGCCATTTCTCGCCGGTTGCGTGGTGCGCGCACGGCCGATTGCATTGCTGCACCTCGAAGATGAGCACGGCGGTGACGAGAAATTGATTTGCGTTCCGGATAACAAAACTTTTCCTTATTACGCCCATGTGTGCGAACGGGACGATCTGCCCGATATCGTGTTCCAGCAAATTGAACACTTCTTCACGCATTATAAGGATCTCGAACCGGAGAAATGGGTGCGGGTCGGGCGTTGGGGTAATGCCGCAGAAGCGCGAGACACCGTGATGCGCGCCATCGAAATGGCGAGTGCTGCGGATTGAAATCGGCAGCATCAAATTTCGGTGCTGCTGTAAAATCGCCTGATTAAAATCTGGGACTAAGTGAAATTTAGCATCACTAAATAAAAAATTGTAAACCTCCCTGCCAAATTATTTACCGCAGTTTACGAACTCAATCTCACTGTGGAATTTAAACTAATCTTAAGAAAGCTTTCTAATCAACTAAATTTTCTCATCTCTTAACGGGCCTACTGATTACGCACTTAAAATAAAATCGCGCACGATACCGATCTGAGCCGCATCGACCAGCATCGGCGCATGCCCGACACCCGCTAGCTCAATCACTTTGGCTTTTGCCCCACGGACCTTCATTTGCGCGGCTGTTTCCGCCGACAGAATATCCGATTCCATGCCACGCAGCACTAAGGTTGGGGTTGTTAATTTATCCCAGTACATCCATAAATCGATATCCTTTATTTCATGCGTTTTAAAACTGATCGCAATTCTCGGGTCGTAGCGGAAACCCATCGAGCCATCGGAATATTCACGCACGCTATACATCGCCAAATGATTCCATTGCTCTTCCGTCAATGGGCCGAAAGACACGGAAATCATTTTCATGTAGGCTTTAAATTCGTCAAAACTCTGGAAACGCGGATCTCTACCGACATATTCCGCGATTCTTTGCAGCGCGATAGCGGGAATTAATGGGCCGATGTCGCTGATAACCAGTCTATTGACCGAGACCGGTAAGTTGGGTTGTATCGCCAGCATCATACCGATCAATCCCCCCATGGAAATGCCGACCCAATCCAATGTCATCGGGACCGTATATTGCGCTTTAATATGCGTTATCAGCGCAATGGCATCCGAAAGATATAAGGGATAGTAGTCGTAATCATCGGCATGCTCCAGCCAATCGCTTTGCCCACGCCCTACCACATCCACGCAAATCACCCGGCAGTCGTTTTGCAGGGCTCGAGCAAGGTAATCAAAATCGCGGCAATTTCGTGTTAACCCATGAACGCAGACGACCACATGCGGGTTTTCCGGGTCTCCCCAATCCGTATAAGCGATGCGGTGCGGTTTTTTGGACTCGTTGCCGGCCGATGCGGTTGGAACAAGCAGTCGATGTAGGCGCATGGTCATATTTTCTTGCTTATTTTCATTAAACGGGTATGACTGTAATATCGATGGCGATTCATTTCCGATTAATTGATGCCGATCGCCATCAATTAATCGGTGCAATCTTTACACAAATCTTGCAAAACATGTCGGCGACATGCAAAAATTTTTAGGGTCTTAGGAAGTTAAGCACTTAAAGAAGTGTGTTAACTTACTGAGATGAATGTTAAAAACAGATACTATTTCCGTTCTCGAATTGGAGAAGCTAAATTCAGGCAACTTATTCGCTGTTTTGCTTTGGATTTTACCGCTA
>JALRCN010000070.1 GCA_023257295.1 Nitrosomonas sp.
TAGCGGTAAAATCCAAAGCAAAACAGCGAATAAGTTGCCTGAATTTAGCTTCTCCAATTCGAGAACGGAAATAGTATCTGTTTTTAACATTCATCTCAGTAAGTTAACACACTTCTTTAAGTGCTTAACTTCCTAAGACCCCTACTTAATATCTTGATTATTGACGATGATGAATTTACATGTACTTTTCACAAGCAATTACTGGAAAATATAGGACATAGACCAATCGCAGTATCCAATCCTACCGATGGATTAGCGTTAATTCGTAACAATCCTCCCGATTTTTTCAACCTGATTATGCTCGATATGCTAATGCCGGAAATGTCGGGTGTAGAGCTCATCAGGAGAATTTGTCAGTTCGATTATAAAATACCAATCGCAGTAGTCACCTCATTCAAGCAGGATGCAGCACGCCAAGCATTACATGAGTTAGAACAGGACTACAAACTTACTTACGACATCGACTACTTTATTATTGAAAAACCGATTATTATCGACAAACTCAAAGAATTACTCCGAAAATTATTGTAATACTTTCGCTCATTACTTACGAAAAAATCTTCTTTCTGTAATACACGGTTATGTCCATCAAGAACTTTACCCTCATTTCTATTTTTACGATCAGTTCACTACTGCTATTGCTATTAGCGGTCGTCTATCAATCACGGGACATACAACAAGACATCGCCATCAAAGAAAAGAGACGACTCAATTCCATACTGTTAGCCAAAGAGCTGGTCCAGAGTTCAGATGACTTGACGCGCATGGCAAGAGGGTACGCCGTAACCGGCGATCCAACTTACAAAGCTAATTTTTTAAAAATCCTGGCGATACGAGACGGTCGAATGCCCCGCCCCTACATCGAACCTTCAACTTACTGGCACTTGGAAGGCATCGGCAAAGCACCTGCGGATTACACCGGGAAAACTATCGCATTGATCGATTTAATGCGCCGAGAAGAATTACTCGAAGAAGAGCTGGCACTAGTGGCACAAGCCAAAATGCATTCGGACAAACTCGTAGAAATCGAAATACAAGCCTTCTTGGCAGTTGAAGGTAAGCTCGATGACGGTTCCGGCCAATACACAATCACTGGAGAACCCAATCTGGAATTGGCTCGGACACTGCTCTGGGGAAACGAATATGTCGATGCGAAAGCAACGATTATGGTGCCGATCAAACAATTCATAAAGATGGTCAACCAGCGCACTCAGGCGGAGCTCGTTTCACAGCAAATAAAATTGGATAACATAATTTCCCAAGAGCTGACTATC
This sequence comes from Nitrosomonas sp., assembly GCA_023257295.1. Classification (GTDB taxonomy): domain Bacteria; phylum Pseudomonadota; class Gammaproteobacteria; order Burkholderiales; family Nitrosomonadaceae; genus Nitrosomonas. Next base: position 1,275 of record JALRCN010000070.1, read on the forward strand.
CTGATCGCACTACTTCTCTGTCTGTCAGGCGCAATTCCTTATATTTGGCGGTACATTCTCCGTCCTTTGCGTGGACTGACGCAAAAAACCAAAGCGATTGCCGCGGGCAATTTTGCGGCACGCTGCGATATCACTAACAGCACCAACGAACTTGGCGCGCTGAGCAATGATTTCAATCAAATGGCGTCTATCGTAGAAAAAACAATTGCATCAGCACGTATTAACGAAGATCGACTACTGGAAGCACAGCAAATCACGCAAACAGGGAACTGGGAACTCGATTTTATCCATAACACTCTGTTTTGGTCGCATCAGATATTCTGCATTTTTGAATTGGACCCACACAGTTTTCAGCCATCATATGAAGCTTTCTTAGACACAATTCATCCGGACGATAGAGATGCCGTCGATCAAGCATACCGCGATGCGGTAATAGAGCGTAAGAGCTATGCAATTGCTCACCGTTTGCTATTACCGAGCGGCCATGTGAAATGGATTAGCGAGCGCTGCGAAACCTTTTACGACGATCAGGGCAACCCGATTCGATCCATCGGCACTGTGCAAGATATCACTACGCAGAAACAATTGGAATTAAAGCTGGATGAACAAATCATACAGTTGAAGAATCACATCAGCGAATTGAACTGCCTCCACCAACTAGCCGATTTGAAAGAGAGCAACACGCTATCGCTATCAGAGTCTCTTGAACACGCAGTGCATCTTTTACCCCTAGCGTGGAGCGAGTCGGAATCTATCATTATTCACATCAAATTCAACGGTATCAGCTACCAAAGCGCTCCTTGCGAAAACGCCACACATAAGCTGAGCACCCCGCTGGTATTACATAACACCACATACGGGCAAATCGAAGTTTTTCACTCCAGAAAACTCATCGACCTTAGCCTATCTCTTCAAGAAGAGAAACGTCTGCTAAATATCCTCGCGAAACAAGTCATGCAAATCGTACTTCACAAAGAAGTCGAAGAAAGAATTGCACTTTATGCTTCGGTTTTTAAGCATAGCGGCGAGGCAATAATCATTGCCGACACTAACAAAAAAATCATCGCATCTAATCAATCTGTTTATTATTTGCTGGGCTACTTGGAGCATGAAATCCAGGGCGAAAATTTTGAATTACTTTTGTCCGACCAAATTACTCTGGAGCAGGAACAGGAACAGGAACAGGAAAAAGATACAGCAGGGATGCTGCAAGAAAAAAACTTTTGGCACGGAGAAGTCAAAATCCAACATAAAAACAGCAACATTTGTTCGGTCTGGTTATCTATTTCGGTAATTCGCAACGATCAAAAGGAAATCATTAATTACATCATCAGTATTGACGACATCACGGATTATAAGAAGGCCATCGACAAGATCGAGTATCTGGCGCATCACGATAGTCTGACAGATTTACCGAATCGGCTTGCCTGTAGCGAGCGGCTTCAGCAAGCAATTAATGGCGCACGCCGCAACAAAGAAAAAGTTGCCGTCATGTTTATCGATCTTGATCGGTTCAAATTAATTAACGATACCTTAGGTCATGACATCGGCGATTTGCTGCTGATCCAGGTTGCGCAGCGTCTAAAAAGTAGCGTGCGTCACAGCGATATTGTTGCTCGCATCGGCGGCGATGAATTCATAGTGGTACTACCATTACAAGAAAATATTGATCCCGTATACCATATCGCCGACAAGATATTGCGCAATCTTGGACAAGCCTACCCATTAGAAACACAGCTAATACACTCAAGCCCCAGTATCGGGATTGCTTTCTTTCCCGAAGATGGCGACAACCCGGAAGCAGTCATGAAGAGCGCAGACACAGCGATGTATTATGCCAAATCGAAAGGCCGCAATAATTATCAATTCTTTGAATCGTCAATGAATCAAACCAACCTCGAACGACTAGAGTTGGACCGCGACATGCGCATTGCCCTGGAACAAGAACAATTCGTACTATACTATCAACCGAAAATCGATACTGACACTTCATGGGTGGTTGGTATGGAAGCGTTAATCAGATGGCAACACCCCAGCAAAGGGCTCATTCCACCTAGTATTTTTATCCCCTTAGCGAAAGAATTCGGGTTGATGCTGCCATTGGGTGAATGGATATTACACACCGCTTGCCAACAACTCCATCAATGGCAACATCAAGAAAATATGTCTGATTTGTCACTATCTGTCAATCTATCGCAAACCCAATTCCGCCAGTCCAATCTGCCGGAGACAATCGAATCGATCATCGCACAGACAAACATCGATCCCCGTCTTCTGGAATTAGAAATTACCGAGAGCATGGCAATGGAAAATCCGAAAGAAACTATCAAAAGCATGCAAAAACTGCGCGCTATAGGAATCCGTCTGGTATTGGATGATTTCGGTACCGGTTATTCATCACTGAATTACCTGAAGCAACTCCCGATCAACTGCGTCAAGTTGGATCGTTCCTTTGTTAAGGATATCGAAACCGATCCGAATGACGCCGCGATATGCGCAGCAACCATTTCGCTTGCCGATAGCCTAGGACTGGATGTGGTGGCAGAAGGCGTAGAAACGTTACAGCAATATGAATATCTTAAGCGACTGAGGTGCGGAATAATTCAAGGTTATTATTTCAGCAAACCGTTACCACCTACAGAAATCGCAGCTTATATTGAGCATCATAAAACAAAACAATTAATCAATACTCGCGCAACTCGGCAAGGAAATATCTTGATCATCGATGATGATGAATGGACGTGCGAATTTCACAAGCATCTACTTGAGAATATGCGACATAAGCCGGTTGCGATATCCAATCCTATCGAAGGATTGGATTTGGTGCGCGACAAGCCCGAGTTTTTTGATCTCGTGATGTTGGATATGCTGATGCCCCAAATGTCCGGTATCGATTTGATCCAGGAAATTTGCCAGATCAATCCCAAAATACCGATCGCGGTAATCACATCCTTCAAGAAAGATGCAACACGCAAGGTATTACGTCCTGTAGAAAAAAAATATCGCCTGCTGCACAACATTAATTATTTTATCCTCGAAAAACCGATAATTGCCGAAGATATCAGAGCATTGCTCAGTAAATTATTTTAGCCGTTCATCGGTTAGTTTTGCGCTTCGCGCGATTATCCAAATCGCGCAAAAAAGCGAGTTTTTCCTGAATTTTTTGCTCCATACCGTAACCAGTCGGCTGATAAAAACCGGTTTCGGGCATATCATCCGGAAAGTAATTCTCTCCCGCTGCGTAAGCATCCGGACAATCGTGTGCGTAGCGATACGACTTGCCATGCCCGATATCTTTCATCAATTGCGTCGGCGCATTACGCAAATGCAGCGGTACGGAACGCGATTTATCGTGTGCGACGAACGAACGCGCCTTGTTATAGGCCAGATACGCAGCATTACTTTTCGGCGCGCACGCCAGATACAACGCCGCTTGTGCCAAGGCTAATTCACCTTCCGGGTTACCTAGCCGTTCAAATGTTTCGCATGCATCGAGCGTTAACCGCAACGCGCGCGGATCCGCCAGGCCGATATCTTCCGTCGCCATACGCACCAGACGTCGCCCGATGTACAAAGGATCAGCACCACCATCCAGCATACGGCAAAGCCAATACAGCGCCGCATCGGGGGAAGAGCCGCGTATCGATTTGTGCAATGCGGAAATTTGATCGTAGAACGCATCGCCGCCTTTGTCGAAGTTGCGTGCGTTGCGGGACAAGGTATTCAGCAGATAATCTTTATCGATATCGGTAATCGCATACGCAGTGGCCGCTGTGCCGATCTGCTCAAGCAAGTTTAACAAGCGTCTGGCGTCGCCGTCGGCAAATTCGACCAATATTTGCCGCGCTTCGACGGAAAATTGCAAGTGATTCAACGCAAGCCGGTGTGCACGTTCCAGTAACTGCAACAATTCCTGCTCCGATAACGCCGACAGCACATACACTTGCGCGCGAGACAACAATGCATGATTGACCTCGAACGACGGGTTCTCGGTCGTTGCGCCGATAAACGTGATCAATCCTTGTTCTACATACGGCAAAAAAGCGTCTTGCTGTGATTTGTTGAAGCGATGCACTTCGTCGACAAAAAGAATGGTGTGCCGTCCGCTATCCCGCAAAACCGACTGTGCTTGTTCGATAGCGGAGCGAATATCCTTGACGCCCGATAGCACCGCCGACAGCGCAATGAATTCGCAATCGAATTCGGTTGACATGATGCGTGCCAGCGTGGTCTTGCCGGTTCCCGGTGGCCCCCACAAAATCATCGAATGCGGTTTCCCGGATTCGAATGCAAGTCGCAATGGTTTCCCCGCGCCGAGCAAATGGCCTTGCCCGACGATGTCGCTTACTTGCTTGGGACGTAATTGTTCCGCCAGCGGCGCTTGAGGTGTTTCGAACGAAAAGAGACCAGAATCACTCACTGATGATATCCGCATTGTCCGGGGGTATGAATTTGAACAGTTCGGGCGATAGCGCAGGATTCTTGTCCATACTGGAAAACGTCAGCACGGTGGTTTGCCCAAAACTGTCGCGCAACGCCATGTATTTCAGCGTGCCGTCACGCAAAAAAGCCATTTGAATGAATTCAAATGCGCCTTCCTTGTTTTTCGGAATCGCTTCGAGCCACTCCATGTTATTTTGCTCGCCCAATTCAACCAATTCGAAATTTTCCTCGATGGTCGAACTGCCAGCCAGCAATGCCGCCGGGCTACTGCCGATTGCGATGTTGAATTGGCGTACGGTAACTTGATTGAGGTCGCTGTCGTAAAACCAGACTTGCGTGCCGTCGCCGACGATCAGTTGCTGGTAGGGGTTTTCGTAGCTCCAGCGGAATTTCTCAGGTCGCTCGAATTGCATCATGCCTTTGGATTCTTGCACGATGCGCGCATTGCGATCGTACAGCGTTTGCTCGAAGTTGGCGCGCACGGTGCGCGTTTCCTGGATGAATTTTTTTAGACTGTCTATCGCGGCAGCCTCGACGGCAGCGGGCAGTAAACTGCCCAGCAATAAATAAAGCAGGGGGCGGCTTAATCGAAGCATGATGTTCCTTTTATGAAGAAAAGATTGGCAATCGGTTTATTCGTTGCGTGCGGGTGCCAATACTTCCCGGTTGCCGTTGCTTTGCATCGACGAAACCAATCCGGCGCGTTCCATGTCCTCAATGAGACGGGCTGCGCGATTATAGCCGATACGTAAATTCCGTTGCACCAGAGAGATCGATGCGCGGCGGGTTTTTACGACGATGGCAACGGCTTCGTCGTACAAGGGGTCGGTTTCACCTTCTCCTGTTTTCTTGGATTCAAGCGAACCGTTGCCGTCGTTTTCGTCTTCGCCTGTTTGCAGAATTTCTTCGATGTAATCCGGTTCGCCGAGCTGTTTCAGATATTCAACGACTTTGTGTACTTCGTGATCGGCCACGAATGCGCCATGAATTCGTTGCGGATAGCCGCTGCCCGGCGGTAAATACAGCATATCGCCTTGTCCCAGCAAAGCTTCGGCACCCATTTGGTCGAGAATGGTGCGCGAATCGATTTTGCTGGAAACCTGAAACGCAATGCGCGTTGGAATGTTTGCTTTAATCAGGCCGGTGATGACATCGACCGAAGGCCGTTGTGTGGCGAGCAGCAGATGTATGCCGGATGCGCGAGCTTTTTGCGCCAAGCGGGCAATCAAGTGCTCGACTTTCTTGCCCGCAACCATCATCAAATCTGCCAATTCGTCGATCACCACTACAATCAGCGGCAACTCTTGCAGGTATTCCGGCGCTTCTTCCGGCGGTGTGAACGGGTTGGCAATGGGATCTTCATTTTTGATCGCATCGCGGATTTTTTGATTGTAGCCGCCGAGATTGCGCACGCCCAATGCCGACATCAGTTTGTAACGCCGCTCCATTTCTGCAACGCACCATCGCAACGCGCTTTCAGCATCGCGCATATCCGTGACAACCGGCGTCAACAAATGCGGGATACCCTCGTAGACCGACAGCTCCAGCATTTTGGGATCGATCAGAATCAAACGGATTTGTTCCGCCGTGGCTTTATAGACCAGACTTAGAATCACGGCGTTGATCGCCACCGATTTGCCCGATCCGGTTGTGCCTGCCACCAAGGCGTGCGGCATTTTTGCCAGATCCGAAACAATCGGACGCCCGCTGATGTCTTTGCCTAATGCAATGGTCAGCGGCGATGCGGAATCCGCATATACTTGAGAACTGAGAATTTCCTGCAAGCGCACGATTTGCCGTTTGGGGTTTGGGATTTCCAAGCCCATACTGGTTTTTCCCGGAATGGTTTCGACCACGCGAATGCTGGCAACCGATAATGCACGTGCCAAATCTTTGATCAAGTTGATGACTTGATTGCCCTTGACGCCGACTGCGGGTTCGATTTCATAGCGCGTAATAACCGGCCCTGGAAACGCAGCCATTACAGTCACGTCGACGCCGAATTCCTTCAGCTTGCGCTCGATCAGGCGCGAAGTGAATTCGATTGTTTCTTTGGAGAGCACTTCGAAATCTTTTTCCGGCGAGTCTAGCAAGTGCAATGGCGGCAGCAGAGAATCCGGCAAATCCGAAAACAATGGCGCTTGTTTTTCCTTGATTACGCGCTGGGATTTGACGATAGTCGCGGCTGGCGGCTCGATATGTATTGTCGGATTACTTTCAAGGCGTTTTTTTTCAAACTCGATGGTCTTCTCGCGCACGCGCGAAGCAATCAAGCCTTTAAGCTTGTCCTGTCGCATTTCCCAAGTATTCTTAAGCCACAGCAACGAGTTTTCGACACTTTCGCCGATTCTCTCCACAAAACGGATCCACGACAAACCGGTGAATTGACTGAAGCCGATTGCGATAAGAATCAGCAACGTCAGCGTCGCCCCTGTAAAACCAAGCACTTGAGAGAAATAATGGCCGATGGTATTGCCCAGCATACCGCCCGGCGTCAGCGGTAACATAATCTTGAGAGTATAAAATCGCAGTGCTTCCAATCCGCTGCTGGCGGCCAGTAATAACAAAAAACCGCCCAGCGATAGCAACAGGGAATGACGATCGAAGATGCCGGTGCTGTCGATGCGACGATAACTCCACGTGATCGCGGATAAAAAGAAAGCAACCCACCACCAAGCCGATGCGCCGAACAAATACAACAGGAAATCCGCCCCCCATGCACCGATATGCCCGCCGGCATTGCGAATTTGGTTCGAGTCGCCGCTGTGCGACCAACCGGCATCGCCTTGATCGTAGGTGAAAAAAATCATGACCAAGTACAGCGCCGCGCCTATCCAGACCAGCAAACCGGATTCGCGCAGCAATCGAAGCACTCTCGGGGAAAAAGACTGGCCGCCCGATTTTCTGGCCATTGGTTTATTGATTAAACTCATTGATAATTCAGAAGTGAACGTTTGGAAAGATGGATACGCTGAATTATATAAGAGAATCTGAAGCAAATTTCTTTATTACATGAGCAAATGAATCTAATTGCTTTGCAAATAAAGATAATTTGTAAGAAATCTCAGGGTTGTTTACAGAGAGGTTGATTAAAATAAGCGTTGAGTATTTCATAAGGAGTAGAATTATTCAAACCCTTATGAGGTTTGACGGTCTTGTAGAAGTTAATGAAACGAGCAAGCTGGATACGGCGGTCAGCA
>JALRCN010000074.1 GCA_023257295.1 Nitrosomonas sp.
GATCGATTCGTTGTTTTCCTGTGCACGCTTGATGATTTTGTCGTCAATGTCGGTAATATTTCTCACATAACTGACATCAAAACGATTCGCTTTCAACCAACGAATCGCGGTATCAAAAACCACCAAAACTCTCGCATGCCCCAAATGACAGTAATCGTATACCGTCATGCCACAAACGTATATTTTTACTTTTCCCGGTGCAATAGGAACAAAATCTTGTTTTTCCCGAGCAATTGAGTTATAAATTTTAAGCATACGTAACGGATAATTTTTAGAACTTTTGTCCTTCCTGATAGAATCCCGATCGTAGTTGAATTGCATCAACCGAACCGATTAGAAGAGCCCGAGAGTATAACATAAGGCGGGCTTACGACCTTTACTCGCCATGTTCATTTAGGATAACGAATTATGCGCCTTTACAACATATTGCTTTTATTGTTTCTATGCTGCGGCAGTTTCTCAATCAGTGTCAGTGCAGCGAACATTCAAGTTGAAATGAAGACTAATGTGGGAAAAATCGTGCTTGAGCTTTACCCCGATCAAGCACCTAAAACCGTTGAAAATTTCTTGCAATACGTAGACGATGGTTTCTATAAGAACACCATTTTTCATCGAGTAATCGCCGGTTTTATGATTCAGGGCGGCGGGTTCGATGGTGCATATCAGCAAAAAACGACGCGAGACCCTATTCGTAACGAAGCTACCAACGATCTTAAAAATGAAATTGGCACCATCGCCATGGCACGAACCTCCGATCCGCATTCCGCATCGGCGCAATTCTTCATTAATGTCGCCAACAACGGTTTTCTCAATTTCAAAGCGCCCAGTCAGAGCGGTTACGGGTATGCCGTATTTGGTAAAGTAATTTCCGGAATGGATGTTGTGAATAAAATCGCCGCAACACCGACGGGCTCCGGAGGCCCATTCCCAGCCGATGTGCCTAAAACAAAGATCGTTATCGAAGAAATTACGCGATTGCCTTCCACCGCAACCAATTGACACATCAACCTAATCAAAAAAGGCATTTCATGGTCAAATTACATACCAATTTCGGTGTCATAACGCTTGAACTCGATAGCGATAAAGCACCAGATACCGTGCGCAATTTTCTGCATTATGTTACGAGCGGTTTTTATGACAACACGCTTTTCCATCGCGTTATTGACGATTTCATGATTCAGGGCGGCGGTTTTGAACCCGGCATGAAACAAAAAGATACCGCCGCTCCAATTCAGAACGAAGCGGCGAATGGACTCAAGAACGAGGCTTATACCATCGCAATGGCACGAACGGCCAACGTGCATTCCGCCACATCGCAGTTTTTCATCAATGTTGCCAATAACGGCTTCTTGAATTACAAATCAGCTTCTCCGCAAGGTTACGGATACTGTGTTTTTGGTAAAGTGATCGAAGGACAGGACGTCATCGATAAAATTAAAAAAGCAAAAACCGGCGATTATGCCGGTCATCAGAATGTGCCGCTCGAAGATGTCGTGATTCAAAAAGCCGAAGCGGTTTGATGCACGCTTACCTGTTATAAGCCGCGCACCAAATCGGCTTGCAAATCTTGTACGGCCTCCAAACCGACCGCGATTCGTAACATACCTTCCGAGATACCCGCAGCATCGCGAGCTTCTTGACTGATACGAGCATGCGTGGTGGTTGCGGGATGCGTTAACGTGCTTTTGGCATCGCCCAGATTCGCGGTAATCGATATCAAGCGCGATGCATCGATAACACGCCACGCTGCCTCCCTGCCGCCTTTTACTTCAAAGGTTACGATACCGCCGCCTGTTTTTTGTTGTTGCTTTGCCAATGCATATTGCGGATGGGACGCCAAACCCGGGTAATAAACCCGTTGAACGTTGGGTTGCGATTCCAGCCATTGCGCCATTTGCAATGCACTTTCTGAATGGGCTTGCATGCGAATTTTCAGCGTCTCCAAGCCTTTCAGAACCACCCAAGCATTAAAGGCGCTCATGGTGGGTCCCGCCGTACGCAAGAATCCATAGATACCGCCATCCATCAGCAATTCCCGGCTTCCCAAGACGGCACCACCCAATATTCTTCCTTGCCCATCCAGATATTTAGTCGCCGAATGAATCACAATATCAGCGCCAAGCTCTAACGGTTTTTGCAAAATCGGCGTACAAAAACAATTATCCACCGCCAATCGAATTCCCGATTTTTTAGCAACTGCGGCCAATGCAGCAATATCGGAAATTTCCGTTAATGGATTCGAAGGCGTTTCAAGAAAAAACAGTTTGGTGTTCGGCTGAATTGCCGCTTGCCAAGCATTGACATCCGTGGCGGATACAAATGTCGTGTCGACGTTAAATCGCTTTAAAATGGTATTGAATAAATTTACGGTCGCACCGAATAAACTCCGCGATGCAACGATATGATCACCAGCAGATAACAATCCCATCACACAAGCAAGGATCGCAGACATCCCGGATGATGTTGCAATACAAGTTTCCGCTCCTTCTAGCGCAGCAAGCCGTTCTTCAAATGCGGTCACCGTCGGATTAGTGAATCTGGAGTAAATGTTACCCGGCTCCTGCCCCATAAAACGTGCAGCCGCTTGTGCGGCATTATCAAATACAAAACTGGAGGTTAGATACATCGCCTCTGAATGTTCTTTGAATTGGCTGCGATGAATACCGGTATGCAATGCAAGTGTTTCAGGTTGTAACTGATCGGACATGTGATATGAATCCTTAAGCAATATTAACGCCTTGGATAAATTAAATAATTAATTCATCGTGCAATATTGAGCGTGTGATTTTCAATAACTTTAAAAGAAAGCCTAATCAGAAAAAACCAAACCCAAATCAAGTTGGGTATTGAACTTTATCTTGGCGGCAAATTGACTTGAGTTCCGTTGTGATTCCAGAGTGTGTAAATATTCGGTTGTAACATCGCCTGTGATGTAGTTTCCATCAAAACAGGAAGTTTCAAAATTTCTCAGCAGCGGCGATACCTTAGCAACCGACTGTATCAGTGCGTTTAAATCTTGGAAGATCAAATAATCCGCACCAATTTCTTTGCAAATTCCATCGGTATCACGGTTCGTTGCGATCAATTCCTGTCGTGTCGGCATATCGATGCCATAGACATTTGGGTATCTCACCGGCGGCGATGCGGAAGCAAAATAAATTTTGTTGGCACCCGCTTCGCGCGCCATCTGAACAATTTCACGGCTCGTGGTGCCACGTACGATGGAATCGTCTACCAGCAAAACATTTTTGCCGCGAAACTCGATGCTCATCGCATTTAATTTTTGTCGAACCGATTTGCGTCGTTGCTGTTGACCCGGCATGATAAAAGTACGCCCCACATACCTATTTTTGACAAATCCTTCGCGAAAATTGATGCCCAGGCGATTAGCCAATTGCAATGCACTGGGACGACTGGAATCCGGTATCGGAATCACCACATCGATATCCAGATGGCGCATCGAATGCTTGATTTTTTCAGCCAGCTGCTCTCCCATATTCAGCCTGGTTTCATAGACGGAAACACCATCAATCATCGAATCGGGTCTGGCCAAATAAACATATTCAAAAATGCAAGGATTCAGCGATATTCCGGAAGCACATTGCTTATGATGGAAATTGCCATCTTCGTCAATGAATATCGCCTCGCCAGGTGCAATATCCCGAATTAACTTAAACCCCAGCGTATCCAACGCAACACTTTCCGATGCGATCAGATATTCGGTGCCCAATTCGCTTTCTGCAGTACCGAAAACCAATGGCCGTATTCCATAAGGATCGCGAAAAGCCAATAAACCATAACCGGCAATCATGGCGACAACGGCATACGCTCCTTTACAGCGCTTATGAACGCCGGTAACTGCCGTAAAAATGGTCTCGGCATCGAGTCGGCCATTGCGCGTGCTTTCCTGTAGTTCGTGCGCCAGAACATTCAATAGCACTTCGGAATCGGAATTGGTGTTGACATGCCGTAAATCCGTTCTGAACAATTCTTCGTTGAGTTGCTCGGCATTGGTCAAATTTCCGTTATGGCTCAGCACAATACCAAACGGAGAATTCACATAAAAAGGCTGTGCTTCAGCGGATGAATTTGCGGACCCGGCTGTCGGATAGCGCACATGCCCGATGCCGATATTGCCCATCAGCGCGCGCATATTCCGTGTGCGAAAAACATCGCGCACCAGTCCTAAGCCTTTATGCATATGAAAAGTATTGCCTTGCGCCGTTACAATACCGCTGGCATCTTGCCCGCGATGTTGCAACATTAACAAACCATCATAAAGCAATTGATTAGCTGGCGATTTTGCAACAATTCCGAGAATTCCACACATAGAAATACTCCGTAAGTTTTCTAATCAATAACTTATACTTTTTATGTTCATGGCGGTGTTATCACAAGCTTTCCTTGCTTGTATAGCTAATCCGCTTTGATAAATCCTCGGGCAACCAAGGTAACACTTGCGCAGCCACCGTTTCCAAAGGACGGCTGAGCAACGCTTGCTGCCAAAATGATTGCTGCGGTATCGTTGTCAATCCGGCAATCAACACAATCACAGTGACAATGACAAGCGCTCGCAGAAAACCAAAAATAGAACCGAGCAGCCGATCGATAAACCCTAATCCAATACCCTTGATTAAAGCCGTCAGCAACATGATCGCCAAAGCGGTAATCAGCAGTACGGATATGAATGTCAAAACGAAAGCAATCGAGAAACGCAGCGTTTCCCCAGTCACTTCGGCGGGCAGGAATTGCTCAAAAAATGGCGAATACGCGCCAGCAGCAATAAAAGCAACCACCCATCCCGCAATCGATAATGTTTCTCGTACAAATCCCCGTAATATGCTTAGGGCTATGGACACAAGAAAGATACTTGTTACCACATAATCAAAAACCGTTATCGACTCCACTTGATACAATTTTCTTTATCAATAAAAACTGCTGCTAGAGAAATAATTACCGTGGAACTATCACACCGTCCAATCCCATTTTTTTAAGTTTCTGCATCTCATTTTCCGCAGCAACTCTGGTAGCAAACGGTCCGATTCGAACACGCATCATCCCGTTGTGTATTTCGGTATACGCTTTAAATCCGCTGGCGATTAAATTGGTTTGCTGTTGCTTCGCTTTAGCTTGATCGGAATACGCTCCTAATTGAATAACAAGCCCTTTTGATGTATCTGCTGCCGCAGGCGTTGCAGCATTCATAGAATTGAAGGCTACTGTATTCACCGTCGGTTCTGCAAGCATGCCGGTTGCCTCTTTTATCGAAATTCCAGGCTTATCGATTTTCGGTTTAATACCAGGTATCGGAATATGTTTCCAGTCGCTTGGCAATTCTGCCGTATCATCGTTTGCTTGCGATGCCATTAACATTTTATCTTTAAATTCAATGGATGGATCTTCATCAACAAGCGTTTCAACAATCACCGGCGTATTGTTCGGAAGCTGACCGGCGGCGCCCGTTTTGGCTACTGGCAAGTTAATCGCGATTTCTTGTTTTTCGCTATTTGATTTGGGCTCATCAAAAATCGCCGGCAACACAATAATAGAAACAAGAACCAGAACAATCGCACCGACCAAACGTCTTCTGGCACGTTTCCGGAGTAATAATTCTTCTTCGCTGATATTTGTAGTCATAAGAATACCCAATTATTACTTACCTTGAGCTGTGCCTAAATAGCGCAACACATCGCTCACCGTATAGAAAGATCCAAACACGCAAATTCTATCATTTTTACTTGCACGTTCACAGGCAAAAACAAAAGCCGAAACACAATCGTCAAATTTAAGCCGCTGATCGTCATTGGCAATTCCAGCACGATTAATTTCATCGAGTAGAAATTCCGCCGTAGCGGCTCGCGGAGATCTGACCGTGGAAACCAGCCAATAATCAATATCGTTTTTTAATTCCTGAATAACACCTTGGATATCTTTATCTTGCAGCATGGCAAAAACCGCGTAAGTCCGTCCCTTCGGTTCCATCGCCGCCAAATTGCGTGACAATACTGCTGCAGCGCCAGGGTTATGAGCCACATCCAAAATAACTGCAGGCTGCGTTGATGCCACATGGAAACGGCCAGGTATCGTTGCATTGAGCAAACCCTGACGTATATCGCTCATATTGACCGGCAATAACTCGCGCAAACTGTTCAATGCCATCAAACAAGCACTGGCATTCTGTAATTGTTTGTCGCCGCGCAGCGTTGGCAATGGCAATGAATGGCTAGTTCCATCTGGACTCCAGAAATCCCAGCATGCCTCTTTCTTTTTATAACCAAATTCCGCATCCAATCGATAAAATTGCGCGCCAATTTCTTTGGCATGCCGAGTAACCGATTGTGGAATATTCGATTCTGCACAAATTGCAGGTTTATTCTGTCGATAAATTGCCGCTTTCTCACAACCGATTTTCTCTCGAGTATCTCCAAGATATTCGATATGATCGAGGTCAATGCTGGTTAGTATCGCGCAATCCGCATCGAAAATATTGACCGCATCCAAGCGTCCGCCCAACCCAACCTCCAAGATCGCCACATCGACCCGTGCTTGCATAAAACAATACATGGCAGCCAGCGTGCCAAATTCAAAATAAGTCAAAGAAGTATTGCTGCGCTTTCGCGTTGAATTTATCAGCAAGAATGCTGCACATAGGCTGGCATCGTCGATATTGACTTTATCGATACGAACGCGTTCGTTGTAATGCAACAAATGGGGAGAGGTATAGCAACCGACTTTATAACCGGCACACTGCAGAATCGATTCCAGCATTGTGCAAACAGAACCCTTTCCATTGGTACCGCCAACGATAATAATCGGAAACGACGGGTATAACGCGAGCTCTAACCGGACACGATTAATTCGCTCCAATCCCATTTCAATGGTGCGAGGATGAAGCACTTCGAGGTAATCTAACCAATCAGCAAGCGAAACGGGTTCTTTTGCCGATATAGCCATCACATTAAGTAATATCGGATCACGATACCGGCGCAGGCAATCGCATTAATTGCGTGCAAATATTGGCTAACTTGTCGCGCATTTGCCGACGATCGACAATCATATCAATCGCGCCGTGCTCTAGCAGAAATTCAGCACGCTGAAAACCGTCCGGCAATGTTTGCCGAACCGTTTGTTCGATAACACGCGGCCCGGCAAATCCGATCAACGCACCCGGCTCCGCGATTACCACATCGCCGATAAAGGCAAAACTTGCAGAAACGCCACCCATGGTCGGATCGGTCAACACCGAAATGAATGGTAATTTATTGTGGCTCAAACGCGTCAGCGCAGCAGTCGTTTTAGCCATCTGCATCAAGGAAAACAACCCCTCTTGCATCCGTGCGCCACCGCTCGCACTAAAGCAAATGAACGGCAGATGGTGATCGATCGCAGTCTTAACGCCGCGTACAAAACGCTCGCCAACCACCGAACCCATTGAGCCGCCCATAAAACCGAACTCGAACACCGCTACAACAACGGGAATCGTTTTGATCGCACCTTGTATGACGATCAAAGAATCGTCTTCATCGGTGCTTTCCTTGGCTTGGGTTAGCCGATCCACATAACGTTTGCTATCTTTGAATTTCAATGCATCGGTCGCAATCACGTCGGTACCAATCTCTCGGCGCCCTTCAGGGTCAAGTAACTGATCCAATCTATTCCTGGCCGAAATACGATTATGAAAATCGCATTTCGGACAGACATTCAAATTCTTAGCTAAATCGGTGTAATATAAAACCGCTTCGCAAGTGCTGCATTTGCTCCATAACCCTTCCGGAACGATTTTCTTTTCACCCGCTTCTTTTCGCTTTTTAATTTTAGGCGGGATAATATTTTGAAACCAGCTCATATCTCTGTTTCCTCAGCATACTATTGCATAGTACCGTCGCTGCCATCGATAGCAACGCGCAATGTGGTCACCAAATTACCAACATTTTCCAGCAACTCGGATTCGGTTGATTTTTCGATTTCCTCGATGATACGGCTACCCACCACCACAGCGTCGGCCAAATCAGCCACTGCTTTCGCTGTTGCGCCATCGCGAATACCAAATCCAACGCCTATGGGAATCGATACATGTTCGCGCAATCGACTCAGCATTGATTTCACATCCTGAAGATCGAGATGTGCGGCTCCTGTTACGCCTTTGAGAGAAACATAGTACACATACCCTTTCGCCAATTTAGCCACTTGCTCGACACGCGCTTGCGGTGTTGTGGGAGAGAGTAAAAAAATGGCATCGATATGATACGTTTCCAAGCACTGCACCCAGCCTTCCGATTCTTCCGGCGGATAATCAACAATCAATATGCCATCGACACCGCACTGATTCGCTTTCGCTGCAAATGCCTCATGCCCCATCGCTTCCACAGGATTAGCATATCCCATGAGCACAACTGGCGTATGGGTATCCGTTTTTCTGAATTCAGCCACCATATCCAGTACATCGTTCAAGCTGACATGGTATTTTAGCGCACGCTCGGAAGATCGCTGTATTGTTGGTCCATCGGCCATCGGATCGGAAAAAGGGATACCCAATTCAATGATATCCGATCCGGATTTTACCAATTGATGCATCAATTGCACCGTAACTCCGGGATTAGGATCGCCAGCGGTTATGAATGGAATCAGAGCCTTACGACTTTTATTTGCCAATCCGGAAAACACTTTCGACAAGCGATTTACTCGGTTGCTATTGGACTGTTCACCAAAAAACTCAAAAATACTTTTTATATTATCGAGAAAACCCGGCATTTATCCGCTCCAAATTCTTTTCACAAAATTGCAATATCAAATAACGCATTCGCTTAAGGAAACGCTGATTAATTAGCTGCGCGAGAGAATCAATCAGCGTCTCCTTAGAGCGATAATCCGGACAATTGAGCCACTGTTGCCATATCTTTGTCCCCCCTGCCGGATAAATTTATTAACAATAGCTTATCTTTCGGTAACGTAGGTGCATATTTGGCCGCATAAGCCAGTGCATGGCTGGATTCCAATGCTGGCATGATGCCTTCAAAGCGGCATAGTGCATGAAAGGCCTGCAGTGCTTCATCATCGGTAATCGCAACATATTCGGCACGGCCGCAATCCTTGAGCCAAGCGTGCTCCGGCCCGACACCCGGATAATCAAGCCCGGCGGAAATAGAATGCGTTTCAATGATCTGACCGTGCTCGTCTTGAATCAAATAAGTGCGATTGCCGTGTAATACCCCCGGCTTGCCCATTGTCAGCGTTGCCGCATGTTGATTGGTATCGATCCCTTTGCCCGCAGCCTCTACACCGATCAAGCGCACAGCAGTTTCGTCGATATACGGATAGAACAAACCAATCGCATTCGATCCGCCGCCCACACAAGCAATCAATGCATCCGGCTGGCGATTGAAATCCTCCATCATTTGCCGCTTGGCTTCAATCCCGATAATCGATTGAAAATCCCGAACCATCATAGGATAAGGATGCGGTCCAGCTACGGTACCGATGATATAAAAGGTATTTTCGACATTGGTCACCCAGTCGCGCATCGCTTCATTCAAGGCATCTTTTAGCGTTTTTGACCCCGATTCCACAGGTATCACGGTAGCGCCCAACAGCTTCATGCGATAAACGTTGGTTGCTTGACGCCTGACATCTTCAGAGCCCATATAAACCACGCATTCCATGCCATAACGCGCCGCAACGGTTGCAGTAGCAACGCCATGCTGACCCGCACCGGTTTCCGCAATGACTCGTTTCTTTCCCATGCGCCGCGCAAGCAAAGCTTGGCCAATGGTATTATTTACTTTATGAGCGCCGGTATGATTGAGGTCTTCGCGCTTTAACAATATTTGTGCGCCGCCTAAATGCTCAGACCATCGTTTTGCATGATAAATTGGGCTGGGGCGACCGACATAATGTTTTAATTCATAAGCAAATTCATTTTTAAAATCCGTGTCGTCACGATAAAACTCATATTGTTTCCGCAAATCATCTAGCGCTGAAATCAGCGTTTCAGCGACAAATATGCCTCCATACGGTCCAAAATGGCCATCTTGACTCGGAAGGTCATAAACACTCACGATTGTTTAACTCCTTGCATGAAAGCAAAAATTTTTTTCTCATCCTTAACGCCTTTTGAAGCTTCCACTCCGCTTGAAACATCAACAGCCCAAGGTTTGGTTTGTTGAATCGCCGAGACCACGTTATCGGGATTTAGCCCGCCGGAGAGAATAAGCGGCAAAGACAGTTGCGAGGGAATAAGCTGCCAATCAAATGTATGTCCGGTGCCTCCAGGCATTTCGGCAGCATAGGCATCCAGCAGCAACCCGCTTGCACTTCGATAACGCTTTGCATATTGTAGCAAATCTGTATCCGATTTAACCCTGATCGCTTTGATATAGGGCAATGAAAATTGATTGCAAAATTCCGGCGTTTCATCGCCATGAAATTGCAGCAAACTTAACCTGGCAACGCGGATAGTTTCTTCAACCCAAGCGACTTCTGGATCGACGTAAACCCCGACAGAAACAATAAACGGCGGAACACTCGCTGTTATTTTTGCCGCTACCGCAAGATCGATATAGCGCGCACTATGCGGCCAAAAAACAAAACCAACGGCATCGGCACCGTATCGAATTGCAGCTTGCGCATCCTCACCTCTTGTGATTCCGCATACTTTAACCCGCACTGTCATGTTATTAATTAGCGATACTTCCAGCAACTATTTAACTAAGGTCAACCCTGGGATTATTGGACACGTAGCGCTTTCCGGCATATTCCATGCAGCATCATATTTCACACCGGCCAAGTAAAGACCGGCGGGGGAAAAAGTCGGAGGAGCATAAGCTCTATTGCAGCTTTTAAGCAACTCCTGCATCCAGGCGGCAGGATACTTACCTTTGCCGATATACACAAGACAGCCCACAATATTTCTAACCATATGCTGCAAGAATGCATTTGCACGCAAATCGAAAATCACAAAATTGCCATGCCGGGAAATATCGAGGGACGTCATAGTTCTGACAGGTTTTTTCGCTTGACACTCAGCTGCTCTAAACGAAGTAAAGTCGTGCTCTCCGATCAAATATCGGCTTGCAGCTTGCATACGATCCAGATCAAGCGGTTGATGGTACCATCCTGCTTTGCGGTGAAAAATTCCCGGCCTTACCGCCTGATTCAATAGAAGATAAATATAACGCCGCTCAATCGCACTATATCTGGCGTGAAATGATTCCGACACTTCCCCGGCCCATAGAATTGCAATGTCATCGGGCAACAAGGCATTGACACCGCGCACCCAAGCACCGATCGGACGCTTTGCCCGCGTATCGAAATGTATGACCTGATACAGCGCATGAACGCCCGTATCAGTGCGTCCGGCTGTAACGATGCGGATGTTTTCCTGTGCGATTTGCGATACTGCCACTTCAACAGCTGTTTGAATCGAACAGGCATTCGGCTGGCTTTGCCACCCGCAATAACGACTGCCGTCATATTCTAAAACAAGAGCTATTCGCACAAATCAGAATCGCTGTGCAATTTGATTCACCGATACAGTAAACAGGCACCCGACAAATATCATTTACAAGCCTTTTAACATTTTCTTAGCCACCTTCTTTTGCTTCGCATCGCCGTCTTGCATAATTTCCTCGAGCATTTCTTTGGCACCTTCCTTGTCATCCATCTCGAGATATGCTTTTGCTAAATCAAGTTTGGTTTCAACTTCTTGCCATTGCTCGCTGTTAGCAGCCTCTTCCGATTCCGCACCGCTTCCCTCCGACCGAGGCTGATCGTCGAGATCCAAATTGATATCAGCCAATCCAAGCTCAGGCACTTTCGGAGCCGATTCGTCATTCGCTTCTCCGGATAGATTTCCCTCTGGTATTTCAAAATCCAAAGACTCATTTTCCGTTGCATCGTCCATTAGTGAAATGCGCTGCTTCGATTCGGGAGATTTCTTATCATCTTCCGCATCCTCGGTAAGATTGATCGCAGAATCCGATAGATCAAAATCCATACTTGAATGCTTTTCTTCTATCGCTGTATCGGCATCATCGTGGTGTATTGCCGTTTCATCAAAATCAATCGCCAAAGCGCTATCAATACTCTCGTCTGTATCTTGCAAACGGCTGTCCTCACCCGCTTGCTCGATATCGGTATCGATATCGAAATCACCACCTTTCAATTGCGATTGATCAAGCGATGGATCGTTTCGATTTGCGTCGGCATCGGTTTCATCCGTCAAATCAAATTCACCCTGGGGTTCGGCGCCAGAAAAATCATCGCCGGTTATGTCATTTGCTTGAGCAACCTCTTGCTCTGTTTCTTCATCATCCCGAACCGGTTCCGATTCGGCCGAAGATTCGATCTCCTCGTCATATCTCGCATTTTCATCATAATAATCCGAATCCTTATCGAAATCCTGATCGTGATATTCCGATGCTGCATACCCATCCGCAACTGCGGCTTGAGCTCCTGTCACTGCCGCCGCGCGAGACCGCAACGTTGAGGAAAAATCTTTTCTTCCCGTTTCCTCGTCATCTTCGCTTTGTTGCAACTTGGCTCTACGCCTTTTTATCATCAGCAAAATGAACAACAAGACCAATATCGATATGGCGGCAATATATTCTATATATGCAAATATCAGGTCGCTCCACGACGAATCTTCTCCTTCCGGCATACCGGCGGGATTGGTTGCTGCAACGGTTTCACCCGGCTCGGTTACCGGCGATATGACCGATATTTCCTCAGGCAAGCCCGGCGCTTGCGGTGAATCGATTTCCGCTTTTAATTCATTCTCAATAGCCGGATCGATAACCATAGGCGGCAGCGCTGCCAATTCATTATGTGCTTTGGTTGGCGACTCTGCATTCATTTGCGCTTGCGCTAATATGGAATCTTTCAATTCGAGCAGGTGCTTAAGATTCTGAACGCTCTTTTCCAGCATTGCCACACGTTCATTGGCCTCCTTTAATGCCAGGTTTCTCGCCGTAGCATCCTCTTCCATCATGCGCAAACGATCAACCAGACCGGAATCTGTCGATTCGCTGCCCGTTTCCGTCAACTGAGTGCCGCTCGATAACTTCAAAACTTCTTTTGGCGCTTCCGCTATCGCCGATAATTTTTTCTCAATGCTTGCGGTGATTTGGCCTTGATCGGACTGACTGATACTGCGAGAAGCCGGCGTTTCCCTGCTCAGCGCGGATAATTTACCTTGATAGTTGCGCCAATCATCGACTTGCAAGTTAACCTCTTTATTCGCCGTTACCGCATCGATCGCAATTATTTCACTTTGCTCAGGTATGGTTAAAACCGCGCCCGTTCTAAGTAAATTCATATTTCCTGCGATAAATGCATCGCGATTGGCGCGGTGAAGCGCAACAAGCATCTGATTCAGATTCACACCCGCAGGCATAACTTGCCGCGCGATCGTCGATAGCGTATCTCCGCGATTAACGGGACCGTAGGTATTTGCTGTTTGTTTGGATGAACCGCTTGGTGATTTTGCGATGTTCTTTTTCTGCTTTGCGACACTGGAAACAGAAGCGGCTTCAAGCTTTAGCGGGGATTCCTCGAGATCGTAACTGCGAACGGTATTCGGTGCGGCAATATCTTGGACACTACTTTCGATGGGATCGAGCAATACGGTATATTCTCGCAACACACGCCCCGAAGTCCAACTTAGCTCCATTAAAACGATTAAGAAAGGATCGTTAATCGCCTGCGCGGAAGTCAATTTAATATAGGGAGTTCCATTTGCTCGTAGCGCGACAGAAGCTTTAATCGATGACAAAATAGATTCATAACTGACACCCACATGTGTATAGGTTTCCCGGGATGCAATGCCAGCCTTCAGCGATTGCACCTCATCGCTATTGCTCGCAACGACATCGATTTCAGCATTGAGCGGTTGCCCCAGCGCTGAATTGAGTGTCAGTTTGCCGAGACCGGCTGCGTGAATGGCGGCCCATGGTAGCATCAGAATAATGACAAACAAGCTTATGCGTAAAGATGTTTTATACACCGAAGTACCCTCTCTGGTTTTTTGGAAATAGGAAAGGCTAGCATTGCCGCGCAATCGAGTAAGTAAGGATTACGCTTGAAATTATGGGTTAATTCATTTTATGCAATCCAATACTGATGTCTCACTCGAATTAGCAAGGTGTAAGAGTATCTTTTATCCTGGAGTCTGTGGATTTCACGACTGTACCAATGAAATAACAGCCATTATCAACTTGATGCAATAAACGGGCGCTTAATGTGCAATCAAAATCCGAAGCATTCTGCGCAAAGGTTCGGCAGCCCCCCAGAGCAATTGATCGCCGACAGTAAAAACGGATAGATATTCACCGCCCATTGCCAGTTTACGTAAACGACCGACCGGTATCGATAAAGAGCCTGTCACAGCAGTCGGTGTCAAGCGGGAAGTTGTCGCCTCTCTTTCATTGGGAACGACTTGCACCCAATCGTTCGATTTCGCGATGATTTCCTCAATCTCATCTAATGGCACATCTTGTTTTAATTTGATGGTCAGTGCCTGACTGTGGCAGCGCATTGCGCCAACACGCACGCATATGCCATCGACAGGAATTTGTTGCTCATCTTTGCCGAGTATTTTGTTGGTTTCCGCTTGGCCTTTCCATTCTTCACGACTTTGTCCCTTGGCCACTTCTTTATCGATCCAAGGAATTAAGCTGCCGGCCAAAGGTACGCCAAAGTTTTCTGTTGGGAATTTTTTATCGCGCAGCGTCCCGGCAACTTCGCGATCGATTTCCAAAATATTGGACGCAGGATCGTCCAGCAAATCTTTGGCTACCCGATGCGCCTCACCCATTTGCTGGAGTAATTCGCGCATATTTTTAGCGCCCGCCCCGGAAGCCGCTTGGTATGTCATGGCGCTCATCCAATCCACCAAGCCCTTTTCGAAAAGACCGCCGACAGCCATCAACATCAAACTGACCGTGCAATTACCACCAATATAATTTTTTACACCGTCATGCAATCCTTGTTCGATCACCGGCATATTGACCGGATCCAAAATGATAATTGCATCCTTTTCCATGCGCAAAGCGGATGCTGCGTCGACCCAGTAGCCATTCCACCCGGATTGGCGCAATTGCTTAAAAATCTGATTGGTATAATCGCCGCCTTGACAGGATACGATAATATCCATTGCGCTTAACTGATCGATATCGAAAGCATCTTTCAAGGGTGGAATATCCTTGCCAATACTTGGTCCTGTACCGCCTTGTTGAGAAGTTGTAAAAAAAACAGGGTCTATCAGAGAAAAATCTTCCTCTTCGCGCATTCTCTGCATCAAAACCGAACCGACCATTCCGCGCCAGCCAACAAATCCAACTTGCTTCATTGCTTATCTCTTATCCTAAATTGGCAATCACTCAATTAAAATTGTGCGTAAATAATAACTTAAAGATGCAATTCCAACCAAATAAATTCATGCACTCTTTCCCCTTTATTCAATCGCATCTTTGATGAAATCACGTCACATCAGCGACAATACCGCATCCCCCATTGCTTGGGTACCTACTAATTTCATTCCCGGCTCATCGATATCTTTCGTTCTGTACCCCTGCACCAAAACCTTCTTGATCGCATCTTCGATACGCTGCGCCGCTTCTTCCCGGTTGAAGGTGTAACGAAGCATCATTGCAGCGGATAATATGGTTGCAAGCGGATTAGCCGCATCCTTTCCGGCAATATCCGGCGCCGAACCGTGAATCGGCTCGTATAAACCCTTGTTGTTTTCATCCAAAGACGCCGATGGCAGCATGCCGATCGACCCCGTCAACATGGATGCTTCATCAGACAATATATCGCCAAACATGTTTCCGGTAACAATGACATCGAATTGTTTGGGATTTCGCACCAACTGCATTGCCGCATTGTCGACCAGCATATGCGACAATGCCACTTGCGGGTACTCATGCGACACTTCGATAACGACGTCGCGCCATAATTGCGTGCATTCCAGCACATTCATCTTATCGACCGAACACAATTTACCTTGTCTTTTAGCAGCCGCTTGAAAAGCAACATGGGCAATACGGCGAATCTCGGATTCACTGTAGATCATGGTATTGAATCCGACGCGCTGACCGCCGCGCTGCTCAATACCGCGCGGCTCGCCAAAATAAATATCGCCGGTAAGTTCCCGCACAATCATGATGTCCAAACCGGCAACAACGTCATATTTCAAGCTCGATGCATTGGCCAATTCCGGATATAAAATGGCCGGGCGCAAGTTAGCAAATAGATTAAGCTCCTTGCGAATTGCAAGCAAGCCGCGCTCCGGTCGTTGATGGCGTGGCAATGCATCATACTTAGGACCGCCAACGGCACCCAGCAAAACGGCATCCGCTTGACTGGCAAGTTTATGCGTAGCCTCCGGGTAAGGCTCTCCGGTCGCATCGACCGCACAGCCGCCGATCAAACCGTATTCCAATTCAATTGCCAAACCATCCGCTCTTAATGCTTCCAGCACCCGCACCGCTTGAGCGACAATTTCCGGACCGATACCGTCGCCGGGTAAAACTGCAATTTTCATCATGCTCCAATCTTCTATCGTTACTTAAAACAACCAGGGTTGCTCATTGTGCCGATTGATTTCAAATTGTTTTATTTTCTCGGCATGCTGCAATGTCAATCCAACTTCATCCAGGCCATTTAACAAGCAGTGCTTGCGAAATGTATCGATCTCAAAGGTGAATGATTCATTGTACGGTGTCGTTACAGTTTGTTGCTGCAAATCCACTGTCAGGCGATAACCTTCGGTCGATTTCGCCGCATCGAATAAGCGATCCAATGCCGATGTATCCAAAATAATCGGCAGCAAGCCGATCTTAAAACAATTATTAAAAAAAATATCCGCGAAACTGGGTGCAATAATGACTCGAAAACCGTAATCCTGAAGTGCCCAAGGCGCATGCTCCCGGCTCGAACCGCAACCGAAATTGGCGCGTGCCAGTAAAATTTGCACTCCTCGATAGCGCGGCTGATTTAGCACAAAATCCGGATTCGGCTGCCGTTGTGCAGCATCCATGCCGGGTTCGCCATGATCCCAATAACGCCATTCATCGAATAAATTCTGCCCGAACCCCGAGCGTTTAATCGATTTCAGGAATTGCTTCGGTATGATGGCGTCGGTATCGACATTGGCGCGGTCCATCGGCGCAACCAAACCGGTAAAAGTATCGAATTTTTCCATTTATTTGTTCCGATAGCTCACAATCTCTTTGAATTATGTGTCGAGTTTACGCACATCGACAAAATGCCCTGCAATGGCTGCGGCAGCGGCCATTGCAGGGCTCACTAAATGCGTTCTACCGCCCGGTCCTTGCCTACCCTCAAAATTACGGTTGGACGTCGAAGCGCATCTTTCTCCGGGCAATAACCGATCGTCGTTCATGGCTAGGCACATCGAGCACCCCGGCTCGCGCCATTCAAATCCGGCCGCTCGAAAAACTCGATCCAAACCCTCTTGTTCCGCTTGTTTTTTGACCAAACCGGAACCAGGCACCACCAACGCCAGTTTGATATTCGCGGCAATATGCTTTCCTTTGGCGACTTGCGCAGCCGCGCGCAAATCTTCGATCCGCGAATTGGTGCAAGAACCGATAAAAACTTTGTCGATGCTGATTTGCGCAATCGGTGTATTCGCTTGCAACCCCATATAATTTAATGCCTGCTGCATATCGTGACGCTTTACGTCATCATTCTCAAGCGCCGGATCGGGCACGACGCTATCGATGGTTGTCACCATTTCCGGAGACGTTCCCCAAGTAACTTGGGGCTTGATATGTGCGGCATCCAAAGATACGGTTCTATCGAACACGGCACCGTCGTCGCTATGTAGTGTGCGCCAATAAGCAGCCGCCCTATCCCATAGTTCGCCCTGCGGTGCAAAAGGGCGCCCTTTGATGTAATCGATTGTGGTATCGTCGACAGCGACCATACCGGCTCGCGCACCGGCTTCGATCGCCATATTGCACAACGTCATGCGC
The DNA here is from genome assembly GCA_023257295.1 of Nitrosomonas sp. Lineage (GTDB taxonomy): Bacteria > Pseudomonadota > Gammaproteobacteria > Burkholderiales > Nitrosomonadaceae > Nitrosomonas. The sequence continues at coordinate 17,997 of JALRCN010000074.1, forward strand.
CCCTCCATCGACAACGCACGAATGGCATTACCTGAAAATTCAATGGCATACCCCGTTCCACCGGCTGTGCCGATTTCGCCGATAATAGCCAGTGCAATATCTTTGGCGGCAACACCCAAGCCCAGTCGGCCTTCCACGGAAATTCGCATGGATTTGGATTTTTTCATTAATAGGCATTGCGTCGCCAGTACATGCTCGACTTCCGATGTGCCAATGCCAAACGCCAAACAGCCAAAAGCGCCGTGCGTGCTGGTATGCGAATCTCCGCATACCACCGTCATGCCCGGCAGCGTTGCGCCTTGCTCGGGACCGATGACATGCACGATACCCTGACGCAAATCGTTCATCTTGAATTCGGTGATTCCCAATTCATCGCAATTTTGATCCAATGTATCGACCTGCAATCGCGATATGGGGTCGTGAATACCTTGACTGCGATCGGTCGTCGGCACATTGTGATCGGCAACCGCGAGAATTGAATTCAATCGCCACGGTTTTCGTCCGGCCAATTTCAAACTCTCAAATGCTTGCGGACTCGTGACTTCGTGCACAAGATGTCGATCGATGTATATCAGTGCCATGCTGCTCGGATCGTCAGATTCGATATGAACCACATGCTGATTCCAAAGTTTGTCGTATAACGTTTGCATCGTGCGGAAATTATAAAAAACGGGTAACGCGCGATTATCCCATAAAGTTTACTCGCTGGTTATCTTTACTGGCACTGCACGTATTCTTTTAAGAAAACACGAACTTGAATTTGCGACAAGGAATTCGCTTTTAAGCGAAAAAACGGATAAGAAATTTATCTATAAAATGAATGGATTATTGTGACACCACATACCTATTTAAGATGCTCCAAGCAACGATAAAACGGCACAGCACCCTCATTCCTCAGTGCAGCATCGATTTCCACTAGCGGTTGCGGCTTACCGCATAAATACCCCTGAATCAAATTACATCCCGCCTGATGCAGCAATCGCAGTTGCTCCGTTGTTTCCACCCCTTCGGCAATAACCTGCATATCCAGAGAATGCGCCAACGCAATGACGGTATTGACAATAGTGGCATCTTCTTTTGAATTTGTTGATGCCGCAATGAACGATCGATCGATTTTAAGTAGATCGAAAGGCAAACGGCTTAAATAATTCATCGATGAATAGCCGGTACCGAAATCATCAATGGCAAGCTGCACACCCAATTCATTCAATTGACACAAAATCTTGAAAGCTTCGTTGACATTATTGATGAGAATACTTTCCGTAATTTCCAGTTCAAGGTATTTAGGCGCAAGTCCCGTTTCATTTAATATATTCTCAACGAGATTGAAAAAATTCTGCTCCTTGAATTGATTTATTGAAATGTTGACAGCAACCCTCAACGGCCTCATACCGGCGAGCTGACGGGCTCTCGCTTGCTCACAGGCACGGCGAATCACCCACTCTCCTACCGGTAAAATCATACCAGTCTCTTCAAGAATTGGAATAAATTTCTCAGGTGCTACAGTACCTTTATCAGGATGATTCCAGCGTAACAACGCCTCTATACCTATTATTTCGCCGGAAAAAATATCAAGCTGCGGTTGATAGTGGAGTTCAAATTGATCTCGTTCGAGCGCTCGACGAAGCTGAGATTCTAATGCCAGTTTTTCATTGGCTCTATTTTCATTGTCACAAGCATAAAAACTGGCGCAATTTTTACCACGCGACTTGGAAAAATACATTGCCGTATCGGCTTTCTTCAATAACTCAGCCTCTGTCTCTCCATCGTCGGGAAAAAAACTGATACCAATACTTGCCGACGTAAAATATTCCCGCCGCTCTAATAAAAACGGCTTTTGTATTTCCTTGAGAATATTATCGGCAACAGTATCGATATCGTTTTTCGATCGAATATCGTTGAGTAAAACAGCAAATTCATCTCCGCCCAGCCGAGCGACGGTATCGCCTTCACGCACACAGGACAGCAATCGTTTACTCATTTGAATCAGCAAGTTATCTCCAGCAGCATGTCCCAGCGTATCGTTAAAAATCTTAAATCGATCGACATCAAGAAACAATACGGCCACTTTACGCTCATGCCACC
>JALRCN010000140.1 GCA_023257295.1 Nitrosomonas sp.
GTAAACAGATTCGGCAATAAATAAATGCCGCGTTTGCGTAACCGTGATTTGATGACAGTACGATCAGGTAGCGATAGGGGCATTATTTTTTGACCAAGAACATGTGCATCATAAAATTTTTATGGAAAAACATCGATTACGTTCCTTTCGTTTTGGAACGCGCTAAAATCGATTGAATATATTTCCGATCAGTCTGTTGCGCGAAAAAAGCAATCGGTTCAAACAATATCCGCCGGATTTTCCGCTGTGATTTGCTCGCGAAATTCCGCCAAAATCGTCTCAGTTGCGTACACTTTATCGCCAATATTGACATTAATCTTGGTATTTGGCGGTAAATACACATCCACGCGAGAACCAAACCGAATGAAACCAAACCGTTGTCCGCGCTGCAAATGCATTCCCGGTGCCACATGACAAAGAATCCGCTTTGCCACCAACCCCGCAACTTGTACGCAGGTAACATCGGCACCGTTATCCGCTTTGATCCATAGCGCGTTACGTTCGTTTTCCAGTGATGCTTTCGGCAAGTCCGCGTTAATGAATTTTCCCGGGAAATACCATTTATCGCATACATCCCCATCGACAGGACTGCGATTCGAATGCACATTGAACACATTCATAAACACGCTAACCTTGACTGCTTCCCTATTCAGATAAGGATCTTGCGTTTTTTCCACTGCCACGATCCTGCCATCAGCCGGCGCTACGATCACGTTGGCAGCGGTTGGAATTACTCTGGGCGGGTCGCGAAAAAATTGCAATACGAATATCGCAATCACCCAAAATGGAATCGCCCAAGACCAATCGATCGTTATTGATGCAGCAATCGCAGCCGAAAAGGAAATCGCAATATGCAACCAACCTTCTCGCGCGATAATGGGATGAGGATAATGCGCCATAATTTACCAGGGTTCCCAGGCTAGATAATAAGAAAAGCGATTGAACATGAATATTGAGGAAACGCTGATTATCACCGCCTCTTTAATTCTTTCCTTGATCCACCAGTTTGTTTTTCTTGATCCACGGCATCATGTCGCGCAACTTGGAACCGACTTGCTCAATTTGATGCTCGGACGCAAGGCGCCGGCTTGATTTCAGTACCGGCGCACCCGCTTGATTCTCCAAGATGAATTCGCGCGCATATTCTCCGGTTTGAATTTCATGAAGGATTTGACGCATTTCGGCGCGCGTTTCGTCGGTAATGATGCGAGGTCCGCGCGATACATCACCATATTCCGCATTATTGGAAATCGAATAGCGCATATTGGCGATACCGCCTTCGTAAATTAAATCGACAATCAATTTAACCTCATGCAAGCATTCGAAATAAGCCATTTCCGGCGCATAGCCGGCTTCGACCAGTGTCTCGAAACCGGCTTGGATCAGAGAGGTCAAACCACCGCACAAAACCACCTGCTCTCCAAACAAATCGGTCTCGGTTTCTTCTTTAAAACTGGTTTCGATTACACCGCCGCGCGTGCCGCCATTGGCAGCCGCGTAAGAAAGCGCCAAATCGCGTGCCTTGCCCGATTTGTTTTGATGTACGGCTATCAATGTCGGCACGCCGCCACCTTGCAAATAGGTGGAACGCACCAGGTGTCCGGGACCTTTCGGTGCAATCATGATCACATCCAAATCCTCGCGCGGTGTCACTTGCCCGTAGTGAATGTTAAAGCCATGTGCAAATGCCAAGGTTGCGCCTTTTTTCAGTGCCGGTTCGATTTCCGATTTATAGACCGATCCGATTTGTTCGTCGGGCAATAAAACCATAATCAGATCGGCCCCTTTTACCGCATCGGCAACTTCCTTGACTTTTAATCCCGCTTTTTCCGCTTTGCTCCAGGATGCGCCGCCCTTGCGCAATCCAACCGTCACTTTGACTCCGGATTCGCTCAGGTTATTGGCATGCGCGTGCCCTTGCGAGCCGTATCCCACGATGGTGACTTTTTTTCCCTTAATCAGCGACAAATCAGCGTCTTTATCATAATAAACTTTCATTATTTTCCTTTAGCAAAATTAGAATAGAAACAGACAAATATCAGAGGTATGCTTTATTGAAAGAATCGGCTATGCTGAATTACCAGTCTCGAAACTCGAATTAATCGGCAAACGGTAAATTATACCTTTAAAATCCATTCTCCGCGCCCTATGCCGGATGCGCCTGTGCGCACTGTTTCCAGCACTGCACTGCGTTTCACAGTATCGAGAAATGCATCCAACTTAGAACTTGTTCCAGTTAATTCAATAGTATAAGACTTATCCGTGACATCAATGATCGATCCACGAAAAATTTCAGTCAATCGTTTGATTTCTTCGCGATCGGAATCGATTGCACGTACTTTAACCAACATCAATTCACGTTCGATGTGATTGCCATCGTTCAGATCGATCACCTTCACAACTTCGATCAGTTTGTTTAATTGTTTGGTGACTTGCTCCACCACCTCGTCCGAACCGATCGTCACCAACGTCATACGCGACAGCGTCGGATCTTCCGTCGGCGCCACCGATAGCGATTCGATGTTATAGCCACGCGCCGAAAACAAACCGGCAACACGAGACAAGGCACCCGCCTCATTTTCCATCAATAAAGAAATAATATGTCGCATTTGTTTTTACACCAGAATCATTTCTGACAGACCTTTACCGCCGGGAACCATTGGGAACACATTTTCCGTTTGATCCGTGATAAAGTCCATGAACACCAATCGATCCTTCAATTTGAACGCCTCCTTTAAGGCGTCATCGATATCCTCGGGCCGCTCTATTTTCATGCCGACATGACCATAGCTCTCGGCCAGCTTGACAAAATCCGGCAGCGCATCCATATACGATTCCGCGTAGCGATTGCCATGAAAGAATTCCTGCCATTGTCTCACCATGCCCATGTAACGATTATTCAGGTTCACGATCTTTAATGGCAATTTATATTGCTTGCAGGTCGATAGCTCTTGAATACACATCTGAATGCTGGCTTCGCCGGTGATGCAAGCCACTTTCCCTTTGGGATTGGCCAGTTGCACACCCATTGCCGCAGGCATACCGAACCCCATCGTACCCAGGCCGCCGGAATTGATCCAGCGCCGAGGCTTATCGAATTTATAGAATTGCGCCGCCCACATTTGGTGTTGCCCGACATCCGACGTGATGAACGCGTCCCCTTTGGTGATATGGTACAACCGCTCAATCACCATCTGCGGTTTGATGATTTTGCTGTCGCGATCGAATTTAAGGCAATCGCGCTCGCGCCACAAATCGATTTGCTTCCACCAATCTTTGATTGCCGGTTGATCGGGCTTCGTTTTCTCGGTTTTGAGCGTTTTGATCAATTCTTTCAATACATCCAGCACATCGCCGACAATAGGCACATCTACCTTGACGCGTTTTGAAATCGACGACGGATCGATATCGATATGGATAATTTTTCTATTTTCATTGGAAAAATGTTTAGGATTTCCGATCACGCGATCGTCAAAACGAGCGCCCACAGCAACCAAAACATCGCAATACTGCATCGCCATATTGGCTTCGTATGTGCCGTGCATGCCCAGCATACCCAACGATTGCTTATCTGTTGCCGGATATCCGCCCAATCCCATCAGCGTCGTAGTGCAAGGAAAATCGAGCATTTGCGTCAATTCGGTCAATTGCGCCGCAGCATTGCTGAGAATGACGCCGCCGCCGGCATAAATCATGGGGCGCTTGGCGCTCAATATCAGTTCAGCCGCTTTTTTGATTTGCCGCGAATGACCCTTTACCACAGGATTATAGGAACGCATAACCACTTTATCCGGGTAAATAAATTGTGTTTTTTGTTGCGAAATGTCTTTAGGAATATCGACCAATACCGGCCCAGGGCGACCTGTGGAGGCAATATAAAAAGCCTTCTTGATCGTTTCTGCCAGATCTTTGATATCTTTTACTAAGAAATTATGCTTAACGCATGGGCGTGTAATTCCAACGGTATCCACTTCCTGGAAGGCATCCAGGCCGATCGCGCTGGTCGGCACCTGCCCGCTGATAATCACCAATGGGATTGAATCCATATAGGCCGTTGCGATACCGGTCACTGCATTGGTCAAGCCTGGGCCGGAAGTCACCAATGCCACACCCACATTATTGCTGGAACGCGCATACCCGTCGGCTGCATGCAATGCAGCTTGCTCATGGCGTACTAAAATATGACGAACTTTATCTTGTTTAAACAATTCGTCATAAATAAACAATACGGCTCCGCCCGGATAACCAAAAATACACTGCACCCCTTCTTCCTGCAGGCACCGTATCGTAATTTCAGCGCCAGTCAATTCCACACTCATGCTATTTGCATCCCAATATCAATTTTCAACTTCAATCGATTATAAATGTTATAAAAATAAACAAAATACGGCACGTCAAATTCCCGTACCGCCTACCGTCAAACCATCGATCCGCAGTGTCGGCTGACCTACGCCGACAGGCACGCTTTGCCCTTCCTTACCGCATGTTCCTACGCCCGGATCGAGCAGCATATCGTTTCCGATCATCGAAACCCTTGTCAGCACATCGGGCCCGTTGCCGATTAGCGTCGCACCTTTCACCGGATAAGTAATCTTGCCGTCTTCGATCATATAGGCCTCAGCAGCAGAAAAAACGAATTTGCCGCTGGTGATATCCACCTGTCCGCCGCCAAAATTGGCAGCGTATAAACCGTGTTTCACCGATGCGATAATTTCTGCCGGATCTTTATCGCCATTCAGCATATAAGTATTTGTCATGCGCGGCATTGGAATATGCGCGAACGACTCGCGCCGACCATTTCCGGTAACCGGCAAATTCATCAATCGAGCGTTCAGGCTATCCTGCAAATAGCCTCGCAGTATGCCATCTTCTATCAATACAGTACATTGCGTCGGATTGCCTTCGTCGTCGATATTCAATGATCCTCGTCTTTTGGGAATCGTACCGTCATCGACAACCGTGACACCCGGAGCGGCCACACGTTCGCCGACACGCCCTGCAAAAGCCGAACTGCCTTTGCGATTAAAATCTCCTTCAAGACCGTGACCAATCGCCTCATGCAACAAAATGCCAGGCCAACCGCTTCCCAACACCACTGTCATAGTTCCTGCCGGTGCCGGACGCGCATCCAAATTCACTATCGCTTGATGCACTGCCTTTTGAGCATAATCCTGCAACATTTCGTCGGTGAAATAAGCGTAGCTGAAACGTCCGCCGCCGCCGGCCACTCCTTGTTCCCGGCGTCCGTTTTCTTCGGCGATTACTTGCACGGACAATCTCACCAACGGACGCACATCCGTCGCGAGCAAACCATCGCTGCGAGTCACCAGAATCACTTCGTATTCACCCGCAAGCGAAGCCACTACTTGCGTAATTCGATTATCCAGTTGCCGGGTGTACCGTTCCAACCTTTCAAGCAATGCAACTTTATCTGCATCTTTAAGACTCGCAATCGGATCTTCCGGCAGATAAAGCTGCGCGCCGCGTTGCATTTCGTTGCGCCGTACGGTTTGTAGCGAAAACCTGCCGCCCTGACCGGCAATCGCACGCGTTGCCTGCGCTGCCGACATTAAAGCTGGCATGCTGATATCGTCGGAATAGGCAAATCCGGTTTTTTCGCCGCTGATCGCACGAACGCCAACCCCCTGCTCAATATTGAAGCTGCCGGATTTGACGATGCCCTCTTCCAGCATCCAGCCCTCCGAGCGGCTGTATTGGAAATACAAATCCGCATAATCGATATTGTGCGTCAGCATCTGTCCCAGAACCCGCTGCAATCCTGATGTATCGATTTCATAAGGCGACAGCAAGCAACGATCGGCAATCGCAAAAGAATCCTTCTGTTCTATCGTGCATTCCATGGTCATAAATACGCCGTTCGGTATAGCGTGATGCTTGATCGCCGTTAGTCTAGCAAGCCAGCAAGGTTCGATGGTCCAGTGCGGGCAAATTCGCACGCACGCTGGATTGGTATTCAGGATCGATTGTAGCCACAACGGTACCGGAACCTCTGGGCAATCGTGCAATAACACCGCCCCAGGGATCGACGATCATGCTGTCGCCGTTGGTTTCCCGTCCATTGACATGATAGCCACCTTGCCCGGGTGCAATCACATAAGCCATATTCTCCACCGCGCGCGCGCGTACTAAAACTTCCCAATGCGCCTTGCCGGTGATCGCGGTAAATGCCGAAGGAGCAAGGATGATATCGACCTTGTTCATTAAGCGGAACAATTCCGGAAACCGTAAATCATAGCAGATCGACAAGCCCATACGGCCAAAAGGTGAATCCACGGTAACGACTCTGTCGCCTGCCACGATGGTTTTTTCCTCTGCATAATACTCATGCCCCAATTGCAAACCGAACAAATGGATTTTGTCGTAGCGTGCGACTTGTTTGCCATTATCCGCATACACCAAACAGCTATTGAATACTTTATCGGATTCGGCGGAAGCCAGCGGCACCGATCCGCCGACCAGCCAGATACCGAAGTGTTTTGCCGTATCGCTGAGAAATTTCTGAATCGGGCCGTCGCCTGGCTGTTCCCGAACCGCCAATTTATCGGTATCTTTCATTCCCATGATACAGAAATATTCGGGCAACACGACCAGTTTGGCTTGCTGTGCAACGGCTTCCTCGATTAAGCGCGCCGCCTCTTCCAAATTAGCAGCAACACTTGGCCCGGATGCCATTTGTATCGCCGCAACCCGGAATCCTTTCGATTTTTCTTTGCCTAATGCAGAATGTTGCGGCTCGGTGGTATTGTTTAACATTGTTCCGTTGATTGAATTTTTATCGCCAACGCGCAAAAACGGTCGTTTATCGATATTTTTGCGATATTCTCGCCATTATCAAGCGCTTTTAATTGTTATTCCATATAAAATCGGATGGTTGCCAAAGCCATGCCCGATTCTAACATTTACTCGAATATCGTTGTGTTTTGATTTATGCCTAATGTGATGCCTGTTGCCGATTTTACACCTGAAACCGTGCTCGCCGCAGCATTACCTTTCAGCCGCTATGTGCAGCGCTTGCTCGATAGTGAACCTGAGCGCAAAACCGTATTACTGGAGAAACAACACTTCCCGTTCGTTCGCGAGGAAATGCAAGCGTTCCTGGATTCGCAACCAATTTTCCGTGACGAAGAATCGCTGCACCGCCTGCTGCGCGATCTGCGCAAGCAAGTCATCTTGCGATTGGCCATCCGCGATATCAGCGGTCAGGCAGATTTATTCGAAGTGATGTCGACCATGACCGGCCTTGCCGAAGTTACCATCAACTTCGCGCTCAAACATCATGAAAACTGGTTGTCGCAACCTGATCGTTTCGGTTCTCCCAGAGGCGAAACCGGCAACGACGTCCAGCACTTGCTGGTTGTTGCCATGGGAAAGCTCGGCGGCGGCGAGCTTAATGTGTCGTCCGATGTCGATTTAATTTTCGTCTACCCAGAAGACGGCGAAACCGACGGAAAAAAATCAATTTCAAATCACGAATTTTTTGCCCGCCTGGGTCGCAAATTAATCGCCAGTCTTAACGATTATACCGTCGACGGTTATGTATTCCGGGTCGATATGCGCCTGCGCCCGCACGGGGAAAACAGTCCGCTGGCGATCAGTTTTCCGATGCTGGAAGATTATTTCATCAAACAAGGGCGCGAATGGGAGCGTCACGCCTGGATCAAAGGCCGTGTCATTACCGAGCATATCGATGCCGGAACGCAATCGATCTTGATGGAAAAAATCGTTCGCCCGTTTGTGTTCCGTCAATACCTCGATTTTGGCGCTTATGAATCGATGCGCAGATTGCATGCGCAACTGCGCAAGGAAGTGGAGCGCCGGGAAATGCATGACAACATCAAGCTGGGCCCCGGCGGTATCCGGGAAATCGAATTCATTACCCAGGTTTTTCAATTGATTCGCGGCGGCCACGACGTGGATTTGTGCATCTGTCCGACGTTGAGCGTCCTGCAACGGCTGCAAAAAAAACAACAACTCCCGCAGCATACTGTCGCGGAATTGACACAAGCCTATCATTTTCTACGCAAACTCGAGCACCGCCTGCAATATCTGGACGATCAGCAAACGCAAACCTTACCGCTCACGCCGGACGACCAGCAACTGATCGCCGCTGCGATGGGTTTTTCTGATTATAAAGCATTTACAAATCAACTGGATGCACACAGAAATGACGTAACGCGTCACTTTGAGCTTATTTTTGCCACGCCGAGAAAATCCCCGGTACACGACATTCTGGCCAATTTCTGGCAAACGGAAGCGCACGATATTTCGCAAACCGAAGCAGCCACAACGCAACTAAGCTCGCTGGGATTTACCGAGCCGGAAAAAATTTCGGAGCGGCTGCGGTTATTTTATCAAGGCAATTTCTATCATTGCCTACCCGAAACCAGCCAGCAGCATATCGGCACCCTGATTCCGATGCTGATCGAAGCCGTGGTCGGTTTTCCGCCGGTTGAGACCACGCTGGAGCGTATGCTGCAATTATTGGAAAAAATCAGCACACAGACCTCCTATTTGTTGCTGCTATTGGAACACCCGCACACACTGCACCGCGTCGCGGAACTTGTCAGTATAAGTCGATGGGCCAGCGATTATCTGGGACGGCACCCGATTCTGCTGGACGAGCTATTGCGCCAGGATACGCCACATCCGGCGCCTGATTGGAACCTGCTCAGACAAGAATTGAATTATCAACTGAATCACGACAACAACCCCAAAAACGACGTCATCGAATGGCAAATGGACGTTTTACGGCACTTCCAGCATGCGCAAGTATTCCGATTGCTGGTTACCGACCTGGAAGGCTCACTGCCGCTCGAGACGCTGAGCGATCACCTGACCGCACTGGCCGATTTGGTGCTCGATACGGTGCTTAACCTTGCCTGGCTGAGCCTGAAAAAACGCCATCGCGAACAACCCGCATTCGCCATCATCGGTTACGGAAAACTGGGCGGAAAAGAACTCGGCTATGCCTCCGATCTTGATCTGATTTTTCTCTACGCGGACGATCATCCGGATGCCGCCGAAATTTATACCAAGCTTGGACAAAACATCAATATTTGGCTGACTCGCCACACCTCGGCGGGCATGCTCTACGAAACCGATCTGCGCTTGCGTCCCAACGGCATTACCGGTTTGCTGGTCAGTTCGATGGAGGCTTTTGCGCAATACCAGCAGCAACAAGCCTGGGTATGGGAGCATCAAGCCCTGACCCGCGCGCGCTTTGCCGCAGGTGATCAGCAAGTCGGCGCAGTGTTTGAAAACACACGCAAGGAAATTTTATGCAAATCGCGCGGTCTTATCGAGTTGAAACAAGATATTCTAAAAATGCGCGAAAAAATGCTGGATGCACACCCGAACCCGACATCGCTATTCGATATCAAACACGACCGGGGCGGCATCATCGACGTGGAATTCATCGTGCAATACTTGGTATTGGGCTATGCCTGTCAATATCCGCAATTAACCGGTAACATCGGCAACATCGCGCTGCTGAAACTCGCCGGAGAATTGGGACTCATCCCCATCGAATTGGCCGACAAAGCACGCTCCGCCTACCGCGAATTCCGGCGCATCCAGCACCGCCAGCGACTGAACGGCGAAGTCGACATAACCGGCAACATCCCCGCTGATGGGTTAATGCAAAAATCCGCCCGCGTGGAAAGTGCTCATTTGAACGAAGATCGCAAAGCGGTATTGACGCTATGGGAAAAAGTATTCGTCAATTCAATCGATTAAAGAGAAAATTACAAGAGCATTCAATTAAAATCCAAAATATGGCACGAATTCTGCTTACTAGCAGATACCCACTTAGTGTGGCCAACTTTCAATCTCAACAGGAGCATTAAAAATGCAACAAACACAAAAAGGTTTTACCCTCATCGAATTAATGATCGTTGTCGCAATTATCGGTATTTTGGCTGCAATTGCTGTGCCTGCTTATCAAACTTATACACAAAAAGCCAGATTCACTGAAGTTGTAAGTGCCACAGCACCTTTCAAGCTTGGTGTTGAGACGTGTGTTTTAGAGGGTAATGCTCTGAACGCATGCACTGCGGGTGCAAATGGTGTACCCGCTGCTGCGGGTGCTAGCGGAAACGTTGTTTCCGTTACAGTTGCTGCTGGTGGTATTATAACCGCAACAGGAACCGCCGCAGCTGGTGGTGGAACATATATACTAACCCCCACAGCAGGCACTAACGGCTCTCTATTGACGTGGGCTAAGACTGGTACCTGCACGGCTAATGCTACATGTTAATGATTAGATTGGTACGATTAGGCTGATCGAAGAGAAGCCAAACTTTCACACCCAGCGAAGCCCAACGACTGAACCACCTTCACGTTGGGCTTCGCTGCATTTCAATCCTGATTTAAATACTTCCCCCAATTGCCACGTGACAATTTTTGTCACATTTTTGATCCGGTATCCTGTTTCGTGGCATTAATCTGCAACGCAATCTTATCGACACTTACCTGATCGATTCACTGTCCGGTAAAATCTGCGGTACTTGCTCACCGCAAGAAACGATCGCCATTTTCGTCAATCCAATAACGAAATTCTTTTGAATCCTATTTACCCATGCGCTTTCCATACTTGATCGGTCTATTCCTTTCGCTCACGCCGTTACTTCCGGAAACCGGTAGTGCACACGAACTACCCGATCTCGGCGATGTATCGCAAACCAGCATCACGCCCCATCAGGAGCGGCAATTGGGGTTGAGAATCATGCGGCAGATCCGGGCGGATCCGAGTTATATGGATGATCCCGAAATCGCCAGCTATCTCAGCAATCTGGGACACAAGCTGATCGTCAATTCGAAAGAAGCCAGTCCGGGGCAATCATTCGAGTTTTTCGCCGTGGAGAATCCGTCGATCAACGCATTTGCTTTACCGGGCGGGTTTATGGGTTTCAACAGCGGATTGATCATTGCGGCGCAAAGCGAATCCGAATTGGCTGCGGTGATGTCTCATGAAATTGCGCATGTGACGCAAAAGCATTTGGCACGCATGATCGCTTCGCAAAAATACGACATGATCAAGCATTTGGCGGCGCTCGCAGTGGCGATTGTCGCTGCGCGCTCCAATCCGCAAGCGAGTCAGGCGGTTTTGGTCGCTTCGCAGGCCAGCATGATCCAATCCAAATTGGATTTCACGCGCAATCATGAGAAGGAAGCCGACCGTATCGGCTTGAATATTTTGCTCGACGCGGGCTTCGATCCGCAAGGTATGACTACATTTTTTGAACGCCTGCAAAAATCCGGACGTTTTCACGAGAACGGCGCACCTTCTTATTTGCGCACGCATCCGATCACTTACGAGCGAATCGCGGATATCCAAAACCGCATCAGCGAAATGCCTTACCGGCAAGTCCCAGACAGCTTCGATTTTTTGCTGGTACGTGCCAAGCTGCGTGCAATGCAAGGAAAATCGCACAACACGGTAGCGCAATTTAAAACCCGCTTGAAAGAAAAGCGCTACAGCAACGAAATCGTCGAACGTTTCGGTTATGTTCACGCACTATTGCGCGACAAGAAACACAAACAAGCCGATAGCGAGCTCGCCCATTTATATCAACTGCTGCAAGGCAATTCCGCCGGATCGGCGTTAACCGATCATCCGTTAGGCAAAACCATCCACGTGGAACCAAGAAACGTCATCGGCGGCGCGATGATCGAAACGCTCGCAGCCAGCGTCAAATTAGCGAACGGAAAAACCGAAGAAGCTTTCGCCGTCTACAAGAATGCACTAAAAATTTACCCGCAATACCGAGCACTGATTCAAGGCTACGCGCAAGCCCTGATTCATAACAAACAGATCGAAACGGCGCTTGAATTCATCGACAAGCAACTGCAAATCATTCAACACGACCCTAAACTCTATGCCTTGCAAGCCCAATGTTACGAATTGTTAGGCGAAAAATTGCTGGAGCACCGCGCACAAGCCGAAGTTTATTATTTGAAAGGCCACTATAAGGCAGCGGCCGACCAATTGAAAACCGCATTGAAAAATGACAATGGCAATTTTTACCAACTCTCCAGCGTTGAAGCGCGGCTAAAGCAAATACAATTGCTGATCGACGAAGAAGAAAAAGAGAAGTAACAAACGAATTAAAAATAATTTTTCTCGAAGACCTTTCGTTTGCAAAATGCACGTAATTTCCTCTTCATGCCAATTACCTCAAGCAACCGATATTCAGTCATACGGCAAAAAATAAACACCTTATGTCCGCAACGTATCTTGGTAAAATAATCTTCTTATGAAAGCGCCCTCCTTAAATGCATAGCTTTAGCCCAAAAAAGATTACTTTTATTTTGATGCTGGCAGTTGCCATCCTAGTTTACTGGTATGGCGGCGGCAAAAAAGAATCTCAAGAAAACCAATATCGAACGCGTATTGCCGAGCACGGCGACATCGTTCAAACCATTTCCGCCAACGGCACATTGACGCCGGTGGTGCTGGTCAATGTCGGTACGCAAATTTCCGGTACTGTAGCAAAGTTGTATGCGGACTATAACGATCATGTCGAGATCGGCCAGGTATTAGCCGAGCTCGATCCGGCGCTATTGCGCGCGCAATTGCAGCAATCCAAGGCCAATCTGCTGAGTTCGCAAACCGCGTTGAAAATTACGCAAAGCAAATTAAATCGCCAGCGCATACTCGAGGAAAAGGAATTTGTTTCTCCGGAAGCGCTGGAAATCGTCGGGCAAGAAGTTGAAGCGGCGCGCGCTCAATTGGCGGTCCATCAAGCGCAAGTCGATCGCGACCAGGCTAATCTCAATTACAGCATCATCCGTTCGCCGATTTCCGGTGTCGTCATTGCGCGCGATGTCGATATCGGTCAAACCGTCGCGGCCAATTTTCAAACGCCGACGTTATTTAAAATCGCAAAAGACCTGCAGCAAATGCAGATCAATATCAGCGTGGCCGAAGCCGACATCGGGCAATTGCATATCGGTCAAGTCATTAATTTCACCGTCGATGCGTTTCAGCAACGCAAATTTACCGGCACGGTCAAACAAGTACGCTTGAATCCGACGATTCAGGAAAATGTCGTCACGTATAACGTCGTCGCGATGGTCAATAATCAGGATGGTGCCTTATTGCCGGGGATGACGGCCAATATCCATTTTGTCGTGATGCAGAAGACCGATGTTCTGCGCGTGCCCAACGCCGCGCTGCGTTTCCAGCCGAAGGATTCCGATAGCGGCGATGCCGAAAAATCCATTGCGCCGGGCAATTCCCCTCGCGTATTTGTATTGACCGGCGGCAAGCCTGCCCCGGTCGATGTCGCCACCGGCATTACCGATGGCAATCACACCGAAATCCTTAGCGGAGAAATCAAACCGGGCGAT
The DNA here is from genome assembly GCA_023257295.1 of Nitrosomonas sp. Taxonomy (GTDB): domain Bacteria; phylum Pseudomonadota; class Gammaproteobacteria; order Burkholderiales; family Nitrosomonadaceae; genus Nitrosomonas. The sequence continues at coordinate 13,372 of JALRCN010000140.1, forward strand.
AAAGTGATTGTCAGCGAAGCCACGGACAAAAAAGAATCAGAAAGCAAATTCAAACTCAGAGTTTTCTGATGCCTTCTTCGATACAGACCGTTCATTCGATCGAACCGCTGATTCGCATCGAAAATCTGTGTAAAAGCTATAGCTTGCAAGATACCGACGGCGGCACCATCACCAATCAGGTATTGTTCGACATCAATCTCACCATTTATCCGGGTGAATTCGTCGCGATCATGGGTCATTCGGGCTCCGGAAAATCGACGCTAATGAACATTCTGGGTTGCTTGGATACACCGACCGGCGGTTCATATTGGCTATCCGACCGGAATGTCGCAATGCTATCCGGCAACGAGCTGGCGCGCATACGTAATCAAAACATCGGATTCGTGTTTCAGGGATTCAATTTACTCAAACGCATGACCGCGCTGGACAATGTCGCAACACCCTTACTTTATGCCGGTATTGGTCGCGCGCA
>JALRCN010000142.1 GCA_023257295.1 Nitrosomonas sp.
ACCGGCGGCGACGTCGAGCGTGACCTCGGGGTCCTGGTTCTGCAGGTTGGCGGTCGGCGGCACGAGCCGGTCGCGAAGGGCGAGGATCGTGAAGACCGACTCGATCGCGCCGGTGAGCGGATAGCAGCCGAGGGTGCGGAAGCGCACCTTCTTCATCATCGGCTTCTCGCCCGGGTAGAGCGGCATGCGCTCGTCGTCCACCATGATCAGCGTGCCGTCGCGCTCGACCACCGGGCGCTCCTTGGCAAAATACAAAGGCACAATTGGAATATCCTGCAAATAGATGTACTGCCAAATATCGAGTTCGGTCCAGTTGGACAACGGAAACACCCGAATACTTTCGCCGATGTTTTTGCGCGCATTATACAAACGCCACAACTCCGGACGCTGCAACTTGGGATCCCAGCGGTGCTGCGCCGAGCGGATGGAAAAAATACGCTCTTTCGCGCGCGATTTTTCCTCATCGCGGCGCGCACCACCGAATGCCACATCGAAATTGTATTTATCCAACGCTTGCTTCAGGCCTTCGGTTTTCCAAATATCGGTATGTACCGCAGAACCGTGCGTAAACGGGTTGATATTTTTTGCAATGCCCTCTGGATTGATATGTACGATCAAATCCAGGCCGAGCTTCTTCGCCATCACATCACGAAATTGAATCATCTCCCTGAATTTCCACGTGGTATCGACATGCAACAAGGGAAATGGTGGTTTCGACGGATAAAAAGCCTTCATAGCAAGATGCAACATCACTGCGCTGTCCTTGCCGATAGAATAAAGCATCACCGGACGCTCGCACTCCGCAACCACCTCCCGCATGATATGGATGCTCTCCGCTTCGAGGCGTTGTAAGTGTGTCAACATTTTGGTTTTCCTTCAATAAAAAATGTACTAAACCTTTTGCGATGAATCGAATGACTCATCCCGCTCCTTCAGCGCCAGCCTTGTTTCTATGAAGGAAGCGATAGTTTAATTTTGACTGATTAGGTAGGTAATGTGAATGAAGTTTGAACGAATCGGCCACTCACTGAGAATCTCTTCCCGACAGCACTGTTTTTCAAAGGAAGTATTTTATCCGATCGCCGTATCGTTTGTCAGGGAATAAGCAACCAGCGGATATCGCTTATTATTCCACCGTCACTGCTTTCGCCAGATTCCTCGGTTTATCAACATCGGTATTCTTTTCTAAAGCGACGTGATACGCCAATAGTTGCAGCGGGATCGTGTGCAATATCGGGCTGAGCAGTCCTTCATGCTCCGACAAACGGATCACATGCAGATTGTCGCTGGGAACAATCTGCGCATCGGCGTCTGCGAAGACATACAACTCGCCGCCACGTGCATGCACTTCCTGCAAGTTGGATTTCAATTTGCCGAGCAATTGATCGTTCGGTGCAATCGCTACCACAGGCATTTCGCTATCCACCAAAGCCAACGGGCCGTGCTTCAATTCGCCCGCTGCATAAGCTTCGGCATGGATATACGAAATTTCCTTGAGTTTCAATGCACCTTCCATTGCAATCGGATAATGAACGCCACGTCCCAAGAATAATGCGTGGTGTTTTTGTGCAAAGCGTTTCGCCCATATTTTCACTTGTGGTTCGACGAGCAGCGCTTGTTGTATCGCCACCGGCAGATGGCGCAATGCGGCAATCATGCGCTGTTCGGCTTCCGGCGATAATTTGTGCCGCATCTTGGCCAATGTAGCCGTCAATAACAGCAGCGACGCCAGTTGCGTGGTGAACGCTTTGGTCGATGCAACACCGATTTCCGCCCCGGCGCGTGTCAGGAAACGCAAATCGGATTGACGTATCAATGCGCTTTCCGGCACATTGCAAATCGCCAGGCTAAACGGATGTCCGAGTTTCTTGGCATAGTTCATTGCCGCCAGCGTGTCGGCTGTTTCGCCGGATTGAGAAATGCCCACCACCAGCGTATTTGGATTCGCTATCGGATCGCGGTAGCGATACTCACTGGCGATTTCAACGCTGCACGGCAGTCCGGCGACGGTCTCCAGCCAGTAGCGCGCGACCAAGCCGGCGTGGTAGCTGGTGCCGCATGCCAGAATCAAGATACTGTCGGTTTGCGAAAATATGCTTTCCGCTGCGTTGCCGAACAAATTCGGCGAAATGGATTGCGCGTTGAAAACCATTTCCAGCGTATTCGCCACCGCGCTCGGTTGCTCGAAAATTTCTTTCTGCATGTAATGC
>JALRCN010000002.1 GCA_023257295.1 Nitrosomonas sp.
GTTTTTAATATTCGCGTGCATTCGTGTCCATTCGTGGTTTGTTTCTAAATCTCTTAACCGCTAATTAACGCTAATGCACGCTAATTTTTAGAATCAATTTAAACTGCCAATGAGCACCAATCAACGCTGCTATTTTTGAAAGGCTGGCGTACAAAATAACCGAAATTCAAGTCCTTGCTTTTATTCGCGTGTATTCGCGTCCATTCGCGGTTTGGTTTCTAAATCTCTTAACCGCTAATGAACGCTAATGCACGCTAATATTTAAAACCAATTCAAACCGCCAATGGGTACCAATCGATGCTGATATTCTTGAAGGATCGTCGTACAAAATAACCGCCATTCAAGATCTTGCTTTTATTCGCGCGCATTCGCGTCCATTCGCGGTTGGCTTCAATAATCTTTTAACCGCTAATTGACGCTAATGCACGCTAATTTAAAAACACCAATGGCACCAATCGACGCTGCTATTTTTGAAAGGCCGGCGTACAAAATAACCGAAATTCAAAGTCTTGCTTTTATTCGCGTGTATTCGCGTCCATTCGCGGTTGGTTTCTAAATCTCTTAACCGCTGATTAACGCTAATTGACGCTAATTTTAAAATCAATTCAAACCGCCAACGAGCACCAATCGACACTGATATTCTTGAAAGACCAGTAAATAAAATAACCGCTATTCAAGATGTTGCTTTTTATTCGCGTGTATTCGCGTCCATTCGCGGTTTCTTATTTGCTTGGCCCTGTATGATTTTGTGATACATTGAATACTTGTATTTAATGGAGTTTGATATGACTACTTCGATCCGGCTGGCCCCTGAAACCGAGCAACGATTGAATTCGCTCGCCACAATGACCGGGCGCAGCAAGGCTTTTTATCTGCGCGAACTCATTGAGCGCGGATTGGATGAGCTTGAAGCATTATATATCGCCGAGCAGCGCTTGATTGATCTCAAGGCGGGACGCAGCAAGACCGTTCCCCTTGAGGAAGTAATGAAGCGCTATGATATGGCGGATTGAACTTGACAAAGCTGCGGAACGGGATCTGGATAAGCTGGATCCGCAAATAGCGCGACGAATTCTACGCTTCCTGCATGACCGCGTGGCTTCGCTGGATGATCCCCGCAGCATTGGAGAAGCGCTTAAAGGTTCCCGTTTGGGTGAATTCTGGAAATACCGCGTGGGTGATTACCGAATTATTTCAAGCATTGAAGATGAGGCCGTGCGCATCCTGGTGGTGGAAATTGGCAACCGTCGTAAGATATACCGCTAGCAATGTCTTGAACCACTAATGGACACTAATGGACACTAATTTTTCTCTACTCTGAATGCGAGAGGGTTTTAATATTCGTGTGCATTCGTGTCCATTCGTGGTTTGTTTCTAAATCTTTGCGATTGAGGTTTTTACATACATCCGCTTGCGATACGATAATAGAGTCTTTTTATTCACCAGGAGCCAGGATGCCTACCATAAGCATATTCTCTATGGAATCTTCATAAAATGTATTGGGAGAGCATGCGCCGCCGCATTTTCATGCGATTTATGGCGAGTTCAAAGCCATCGTGGATATTCAGAGCCTTTCCATCCGCGAAGGCGATCTGCCACGCCGTGCGGTTCAGTTGGCGCTTGACTGGGCAGAACTGCATCAACGGGAATTGCTGGAGGATTGGAATTTGTGTCAGACCAAGCAGCAGCCTAAGCCTATCGAACCTTTGAAATAATCCGGGACAAGTATGCATTGGGATGTCGTTGAGGTTGCACCGACCGGAAATCGAACGCTGCTGGTCAAATTCGCCGACGGCTTAACGGGAACAATTCGGCTCGATCTGTCTTATTGCACGGGAATTTTCAGCCCCCTGCTCGATGACAAACTCATCAATCAGGCCACCGTTAAGCATGGTGCCGTAACTTGGCCAAACGGATTGGATTTGGCACCGGACACCGTGTACGAGGAAATCCGCCAAAACGCGGACAGACACTATGAAGTCGGCCAGCAAAAATCGACACAAGCGCAAACAGCAACCTGATTGCGCTTGTACACTTGGTATCGAGAATCTTTAACCACTAATGGATGTCAATATTTTTTGGATCTGGATTGATAGCGTTTTTTGATATTCGTGTGCATTCGTGGTCATTCGTGGTCGGCTTCAAGAATCTTTTAACCACTAATGGACACGAATGAACACTAATTTTTAAAACAAGAACCTGATTTTTTATTTATTCGTGTCTATTCGTGTGTATTCGTGGTGAATGACTTGGTTTCTGGCAGTGAAATGCCACAAGCCTAAATAATCAAAGCAACTTTACCAGTGCCGCGATAACCGCCACTTGCCCCAGCGCCAAACCGACACTCCATTTAACCAATCGATTCTCCATTTCCATCAAATCACTTTTGGAAACCAATTGAGTGTCCATCGCTTCAGCAAAAGCATCCTTTTGCGCTTCCGCGATAGCTGCCGCTTGATCGCGAGGCACGCCGGCTTTTTCCAGCTTCTCAACAAATTTTAGCGTATCAAATGTAACTGATGCCATAGTATCAGCCTTTAAAAATAACCTTTAAGAAAACAATCGATAATATAACACAGTCCTCAGATTTTAAACGGCAAGGCACAAATCGAACCTTGCCAATACCTTAAACCTTGAACCACTAATGGACACTAATTCACACTAATATTTTAAAGCATGGAGCGGGGTTAGTTTTGTATTGATTCGCGTTCATTTGTGTGCATTCGTGGTTGGTTGTAAAAGCAAGATCCAAACCGAAACCACTAATGGACACTAATTTTAAAAACAAGAACCCGGCCTTTATTTATTTGTGTCCATTCGCGGCCCCAAGGTTCTCATAAAACAATCCGCTCCCATTCCAGTTTTGCGTGTTTGAAGTTGAGTATAACCCCCACATGCAATTGCGCGATTTTCAGGTAATTGATGAGTTGGCCGCGTTCGAAATCGGTTATTCGGTCTATGGTTTTTGTTTCAATGATGATTTTCTCGAAAGCGATCAGATCAGGAATGTAATTACCGACCTTTACTTGCTTATACAAAACATCCATTTGTTTTTGCTGCTCAAATGGAATTTTTCTCAAGCAAAACTCAACAGTCAGCGCGTTCTCATAGGATTTCTCCAGCAAGCCATGACCCAATATATTCAGCACCTCCATCGCACACCCGACAATTCCATAGACCTCTTCTTTTAACAATAGCTTCTGTAAGTCCGGTTGCATTTTGCTTATCCTGTATTGATCTTAAGAGTTAACCACTAATGGACACGAATAGACACGAATATTTCAGATGCTTCCAAACAATTGTGTGACAACGCTCCATGGATTTGCAAACATTTTGCCACCAATCGAAGCAACATCGTCAAATCTCCCGAAGGTTTGATTTAATTCGTGTTCATTCGTGTCTATTCGTGGTTAACGTAGCAGCCTTAATTGCCTTGCATCGGCTGCCTCGAAAACGTTTTTCAGCGGCCTGTTAAATGTGCGATAATTGCGATTAAAATCAATATTATTCAATGATGTACAAAATACATATTTCGAGAATTATAATAAATGATTGATGAATCATTGAAAACAAAACTAAATTCTTGCCAAGAGTTGCCGAGCCTTCCCGCAGTGGCTGTGAAAATAATCGAGCTCGCCAATGACCCCGATGTCGATATCGGGACTGTTTGTCAATATATTTCACTCGACCCCGTATTGGCGACAAAGCTGCTGCGCACTGCCAATGCGCCGATATATAAATCCCGTCGCAGCGCAACGAATATCCGTCAGGCTATCAGCGTTCTTGGAACGCATACCGTTATCATCATTTCGCTGTCCTTTTCGTTAACAAATTCATTGATGAAGGCCGCATTGCCCAATCAGAGCCCGGCTTTCGACAGCAATTCCTTTTGGCGCCGCTCTATTGCGACCGCGCTTGCCAGCCGGGCCTTGGGTGGAAAGCTTGGATTGAAATTCCTGGATGATTTATTTCTGGCTTCATTGATACAAGAAATCGGCATCCTCGCTTTTTGGGTCATCATGCCCGACGAATACGGCACGGTTTTTTTGTCGTCTTCGGATCACGATTCGTTGCTAAAAGCCGAGCGGGAAGCGTTTGGCATGGGGCACGATGAATTAGGTTATGCGTTGCTGCAGAAATGGGGCATCCCCGACTATATTGCATTGTCGTGCATCAATAGCCATTGCGATCCCGAACCGATAGACCTTGGGCCGACTTTGCAATCTTGCTTGGCGGTGTCTCGTTATCTGGCCGATTATTTTTTGTTTCCCCAGGAAACGCAAAAAATGATGAAGCTCAACAAGGCCGCGCAAGATTGGCTAGGGCTCGATGCGCATGGATTGGTCGATGTGATCAAAATCATGGGAGAGGAATTAAGTGCTGTCGAAGATTTGTTTGAAATCACCATTCATCATCCATCCGAAGTCAGTCAGATTCTGACGCAAGCCAAGGAATTGCTGTTGATTCACAGTTTATCCGGCATGAAGGATCTGGAGAATAAATCCACGCACGACGGATTGACCGGTGCACATAACCGCGCCTATTTCGACGAAGCTCTGGCGCGCGAATTTCAATTGGCGCAACAAAACAACTTGCCATTGACGATAGCGATGATCGATATCGATCATTTTAAGCGGATAAACGATACCTATGGCCATGCAACAGGGGATACATTGCTGGTTGCCCTGGTTGAGTCGATTCAAAAGCAAATTCGCCAGGACGATACGTTCAGCCGTTACGGCGGCGAGGAATTTGCGCTGATCATGCCGGGAACACCGCTTGCAGCCGCAAGGAATCTGATTACGCGATTAAAAACCACGATTGCCGGGATTGTCTGCCGCTCCGGCGAAAACCATTTGATACAAGTTACCGTTTCCATCGGCGTTGCCGCTTATCCTGGAAATTCTGCGCGCATCCATCAGCCCAATGATTTGATTCAGGCTGCGGATGCTGCGCTATATGACGCCAAACATGCAGGGCGCAATCAAATCAAGGAATGGAACGAGCAATGATTCCGCGCGCTTGGATAATTGCCGTTTTTCTAATGCAGCGATGAATCTGATCGTTCAGGGACTGGAGGTTAATAACAGCGACTTGAGAGCAGTGGCAAAACTCGCCCGGGCGGACGGCATTGAACGCATTACCGGCCAAGCTTTCCGATTGACGAACGCAGCGTATTCCGATGAAATCCCCAGGTACTGCGCGGAAGCCGAATTGGATTTCGCGTTTGTCGATGCCGAACGTAAATTGGCCGATTTCAAATTGATCGCGATGGATATGGATTCCACGTTGCTGGCGATCGAATCCATCGACGAGATTGCCGATATGCTTCAAATCAAGCCGCAAGTGGCTGCAATTACATTGCAAACCATGCGCGGCGAGATCAGTTTCGAGGAAAGTCTTGCGCGCCGCACTCAATTGCTGAAAGGCTTGCATCAAGACGCTCTGCAACAAGTGTACGATGAACGGGTGAGGCTCAGTCCGGGCGCGGAAAAAATGCTGCTGCAAGCCAAACAAGCCGGTTTGAAGACCATGGTGATCTCCGGCGGTTTTACGTTTTTTACCGAGCGCATCAAGGTAAAATTGGGCTTCGATTATGCTGCCGCCAATGTTTTGGCCATTGAGAATCAACGCCTGACGGGCGAGGTTGTCGGGGAAATCATCGGTCGGGAAGGAAAGGCTCGCGTATTGCAGCAAGTTCGCGACGAATTGGGGTTGCAGCGCGAGCACATCATTGCCATCGGCGATGGCGCCAACGATCTCGGCATGATAGCAGAAGCCGGTGTCGGCATTGCGTATCATGCCAAGCCGATCGTCAAAGCGCATGCGACTTATGCGCTCGATTACGTCGGCTTGGACGGTGTGATCAATTTATTCAAATAACAGCGGCGGCTTTATACAAGCCGCGTACTCAGTAATCGGGTTCGTACATCAGCGACCTGACATAACCGTCCAAATCCTCCGGCAGGTTCATATCCGTCAATCCTTCCTGCTTGGCCACCTGACATACCGCAACCGCAATCGCATGGGATACTTCGCGTACTCGCGGCAATGCCGGATAAACCGCACCGTCGCCGATTTCTTGCTCGCTGACGATATTTGCCAAAATCCGCGCGGCTGCCAAGAACATGCTTTGTGTGACTAGCCGGGCATCGCTTGCATAAACGCCCAGACCGATGCCGGGGAAGATATACGCATTATTGCCCTGCGACGACTTAAACACCCGGTTGCCGTACTGCACAGGGGCAAACGGACTGCCGCTGGCAAAAATAACGCGCCCGTCGCTCCAATGATAGGCTTGCTCTGCCGTACATTCGGTGTGCGAAGTCGGGTTCGATAGCGCGATAATCACCGGCCGGTCGTTGACGGCGGCCATTTTGCGCACAACGGTTTCGGTAAAGGTTCCAGCGACGCCGGTTGCGCCGATCAGCACATCCGGTTTGATTGCTTCAATGGCGTCGACAAAGCTGCAAGCGGCGTGTTCATGCGCATACGCTTTGACGCGCGGTTTGATATTTTCGCTGGTAGCGGTCAGCAATCCTTTGCGATCGATGAACCAAAGCCGTTTTTGCGCAGCGGCTTCAGTCAATCCGGTTGCACAAAACGCATCGACGATGAGTTCCGCAGCGCCGCTTGCGGCAGAACCCGCTCCCAGAAACATGATGTTAAGATCGCGAAAATTTTTTCCTGTAATGCGACAGGAGCTGTAAATGCCTGCCAGGGTGACCGCAGCAGTGCCTTGGATATCGTCGTTGAAACAGCGAACAGTATCCTGATAGCGTTCGAGAAACTCGAATGCGTGCGGTGTCAGAAAATCTTCGAATTGGATCAAAGCTCGCGGAAAACGCTGCTGCACTGCATGCACAAATTCATCCACCAACGACCGGTAAGCATCGCCGACGATTCTCGGACACGGATAGCCGAGATACAGCGGATCTTCGCGAATCGACGAATTGTTGGTGCCGACATCGAGCATGACCGGCATACATTGCGCCGGATCGATACCGGCGCAAGCAACGTACAGCGCGACTTTGCCGATCGGGATTCCCATACCGCTAGCGCCGAGGTCGCCCAAACCTAAAATGCGTTCGCCATCCGTGACCACGATGACGCGAATATCTTCTTCCGGCCAATTTTTTAAAATGGCGGCAATGTCGCCACGATCCTCCGGCGTAATATAAAATCCTTGCGGTTTTCTAAAAATATGTGCGAATTCCTTGCATGCTTCACCGACGGTCGGGGTGTACACCAGCGGCATGATTTCTTCGATATGGTCAATCATGGTGCGGTAGAAAAGCCGCTGATTGCGCTCCAGCAATGCATTGAGAAAAATGTATTTTTCGATGGCGCTGCTTTTTGCGCGTAAGCTGCCCAGCACGCGATCGATTTGTTTACCGATACCGGCAACATCGTAAGGCAGCAATCCGCGCAATCCATAAAGTTCGCGCTCTTCGCGGGTAAATCCGGTCGATTTGGTTTGCGCCGGATCGATCAGCAGCGCTTTGCCGCGTAAATTTTTTATCATCGAAGCGATCTCCTGAGAATCTAAATGGTCATATGGTTATCGTTGCGATTTCGAACGATCCGGAAAAATCCCCGGTTGGACAATCCGGATAGCGAGAGATAAACTTATTCGCGTTTATCGTGCTTCCGGGTTTTTTATCCGGGAAGTTTTTAGTCAATCGTTTTATGAGGTCATCTGAACAAAATCATGAGTCAATCACCGTTTTCAATGCCGGATCCCAGTTTATATACCGAAGAAGAAGTCGCGCAATTGGTCCACGCATTTTATGCCAAAGCCAGAAAAGATCCAGGACTGGGACCGATTTTCGAAGCGCATGTAATCGACTGGGATGCGCATTTTGTGCAAATGACCAATTTCTGGTCCGCGCAACTGCGCGGCACCAGTCGGTTTCGCGGCGCACCGATGCCCAAGCATATCGCATTACCCGATTTGACCGCTGAATTGTTTGAGCGCTGGCTGCAGCTTTTCCGGCAGACGACCGAGGAATTGGGAAATCCGAATTTGCAGCAGCACGCCAACGCCATCGCTTCCTTTATCGCAACCCGGTTGTGGCAGGGTTATCAAATGAGCAATTATCCGGACAAACAGCCGGTGGCATTGCGTATCGCTCAATTTTAAAACCTTATATTGAAAAGCATCAAAAGCAAGGAAAACGCTGATTTATTGACTGCAGAGCGAATCACTCATATGGTCTGCAAACTGCGCGCTTGCTCATTACACAAGCCGGAAAGCAAGAATGATTTCGTCTTGTTTCGTTGCTGATGACACGATTATCGACATAAATTAAATAAAGCAATTCAACCATGGAAACTTACGAAACGCTATTGGCGACGCTTGCTTTGATGATGGGAGCATCTTGGGCAAGCGGCATTAATTTGTATGCAGTCTTGTTGGTGCTGGGGTTGGGCGGATCGACCGGACATATCAGTTTGCCTGCCGAGTTGTCGGTATTGCAGGATCCGTTGATTATCGGCGCTGCAGGTGTAATGTACGCAGTCGAGTTTTTTATGGATAAGATTCCGGGATTGGATTCGGTATGGGATTCGATTCATACTTTCGTTCGTATCCCGGCAGGTGCCATGCTGGCGGCAGGAGCGGTCGGCGATGTTACGCCGGCGCTCGAAATTGCCGCCGGTATTTTGGGTGGCGGCATCGCGGCGACGAGCCATGCGACCAAAACGGGTACGCGGTTATTGATCAACACGTCGCCCGAACCTTTCACCAATTGGTCCGCTTCTTTTTCGGGCGACGTTTTGGTGCTTTCCGGCCTCTGGGCTGCTTTGAAACAACCCGAGTTATTCCTTGCGCTATTTGCCGTTTTTATGGCAATTGCCATTTGGGTGCTGCCCAAACTGTGGTATTTGATTAAAACACTGCTGGCTAAAATCGGCAGGTTTTTCGGCATGAACGTAGCGCAACCGGCCGCAAGCATGGCGGAAAGTGTCGCCGGACATGATTCAATTTCCGCCTTGGAAAGGCTGCAACACCTGCGAGATAAAGGTGCGCTGACCGCGCAGGAATTCGAACAGCAAAAAAGTAAAATCCTCAACGGCAGACCGCAATAAACGGCGTTATGCGTCAGCACTGGGACATCTTTTGCACCGTCGTCGATAATTTTGGCGATATCGGCGTTTGCTGGCGCTTGGCTAAACAATTGGCGCATGAGCATCGCAAAACAGTGCGGTTGTGGATCGACGATTTAGCCAGTTTCTCCCGCATTTCGCCGGATATCGATCCTACTGCCAAGCGGCAATTTGTCCAGGGAATTGAAATTTTTCTATGGCAAACGGCGTTCCGGGCGGTGGAGCCAGCCGATGTCGTGATTGAGGCATTCGCCTGCGAACTGCCCGAGGCTTATGTTTTAGCCATGCTGCAACCGACCAGGCAGCCAGTCTGGATCAATCTGGAGTACCTCAGCGCCGAACCCTGGGTCGGACAGTATCACGGCTTGCCGTCGCCGCATCCCCGCCTTCCATTGACGAAGACATTCTTTTTCCCGGGATTTGTCCCGGGCACCGGCGGGTTATTGCGCGAAAAAAACTTAATGGCGCAGCGGCTGGCATTCACAAATGCGGACGAACAGGCATTCTGGCGAGACAAGAATCTGCCGCAACGCAATGCCGGCGAATTGCGCATTTCGTTGTTCGGTTACGATAATGCGCCTGTAGATAACCTCATTGCGGCGTTATCCATAAGCACCGCACCGGTTTTTTTGATCGTACCGATGGGGAAATTGGCGAAACGCATTCTTTCGCTTTTCGGTTGCGCGACATCGCAATGTGCAGCATCGATAACCCATGAACGATTGACGGTGCGAATCATTCCATTCATGTCACAGATGGAATACGACCGGCTGCTGTGGAGCTGCGACGTCAATTTTGTGCGCGGCGAAGATTCTTTTGTGCGGACGCAATGGGCAGGCAAGCCTTTCGTCTGGAATATTTATCCACAGCACGACACTGCGCACTGGAAGAAACTGGACGCTTTTCTGGATTTGTATACGACGGATATGCCGCAAGCAATGGCGGCGGCTGTTCGCGCCATGTGGTCATGCTGGAACGGCAAGGCCGTGTTGAATACCTCGATTTGGATGAACTTCTTGTCCATGCAGGAGTCTCTGATGCAGCATAACCGGAATTGGAGCAATCGATTGATGAAACAAGACGATTTGGCATCCAATCTGGTGCGATTTGCGGAAAATAAGCTATAATCCGCTGCTTTTATTTGGGTACGTGCGTTGATAGAAAACGACGTCATTTGCTGATAATCTCTTTTTTGGAATTTGAAATATGAAAACCGCAATGGAACTGCGCTCGGGTAACGTCATCATGGTCGGCAGCGATCCCATGGTTGTGCAACGGGCCGAATTTACCAAATCCGGCCGTAACGCATCCGTGGTAAAAATGAAACTGAAGAACCTGTTTTCCAGTACCACCACGGAAACCGTCTACAAGGCGGATGAGAAATTCGATTTGGTGGTATTGGATAAAAAGGTATGCACTTACAGTTACTTTGCCGATCCGCTGTATGTTTTTATGGATGCGGATTATAACCAGGTCGAGGTTGAAGCGGATAACATGGCAGACGTGCTTAATTATCTGATTGATGGCATGGAAGACGTTTGCCAAGTGACTTTTTATGACGGCAAAGCGATTTCGGTGGAATTGCCTAACACCATCGTACGCGAGGTTGAATACACAGAACCCGCAGTACGCGGCGACACTACCGGAAAAATCATGAAGCCAGCACGTCTGGTCGGAACCGGGTTTGAAATCCAAGTAGCCGCTTTTGTCGAAATCGGCGACAAAATCGAAATCGATCCGCACACCAACGAATTTCGCAAAAGAATTCAATAAAATTTATGTACCAGTAAAACGGATAAGTTTTTTCGTTATATCATTTTTCTTCACCGATAACACTGATCCGTTTTGCATTGCGCTTCATAACCCCCCATTTCGATTCGGTTCTGAATAGCCAGCGCAACAACCCCAACAGCCGCCAATAGTTGTTCAATTGGCGGTAACCGAAATTCTCTACAACCAAAGCCAAAAACAATTTGAGCAAATCGCTGGGGCGCCGGTAAATCCGGTACGATAACTCCTCGAGCAGCAATGCAACACACGATAACAACAATCCCAAGCCAATCACAAGCATCAGGAAAGCGGCAACAGTATGGAACTCTATCAAACCGGAAAAATGTAAGAAATCTCAGGGTTGTTTACAGAGAGGTTGATTAAAATAAGCGTTGAGTATTTCATAAGGAGTAGCATTATTCAAACCCTTATGAGGTTTGACGGTGTTGTAGAAGTTAATGAAACGAGCAAGCTG
>JALRCN010000014.1 GCA_023257295.1 Nitrosomonas sp.
GTACTCGTTCATCTGGCAGCCGAACGTCCTGACGTGCACTCGCGGCATGGCCCGACCTGCGTGGCCCGATCAGAACGGGATGTCGTCGTCGAAGCCCTCGTCGCGGCTCGAGCCCGCCGGTGCGGCCGGTCGCTCGCCACCGCCCGCCCATGACGATTCATGTCCGATTAAGTTGCGCTCCAGCAAGGTGACTTCCGCACCTTGTGCGAGCAGTCGCGCAGCGGCTGCAAGCCCGATTATTCCGGCACCCACCACGATGACATCTGATTTCATGTTAGATCATATCTAATAGCGTCTTGATTTAGTCTGTTAACAATCAAGGATCGATAAAAAGTAAGCAAAATTGTATCGCCGCACTAAAGTTAATGGATCGTATGGCCGTTAACCCAGAAACCCTATGGTGCAACCATTCGTGAGTTTCTTAGGATTTCAATAGATGAAAATAGCGCGAGTTTCAACAAGTCAGTATGGGTTTACATTGATTGAATTAATGATCACGGTGGCTATTGTCGGTATTCTGGCGGCGGTTGCTTATCCAGCTTATACACAATACATGATCAGAGCAAATCGTGCAGCAGCTCAATCTGAAATGATGAATATTGCCAATCGGCAGCAACAATTTCTTTTGGCTAATCGAAGTTATGCCAGCAAGGAAGTTTTAGAGGCGAGCGGTTATGCGCTGCCATCGGATGTCGGCAAAAAGTATAGCTATTCAATTGCCGTAGGAGCCGGGGTTGTTCCGGCTTATACACTCACTTTTACGTCAAGTGGTGCGCAGGCGAGCGATGGAAACCTTACCATCAATAGTGAAGGCGTTAAAACGCCTGCGGATAAGTGGTAATTTGCAATGATTGCATCGGGTAATTCTCATGCCATGTTTGCGGTGCGAGGCGTATCGCTGGTCGAAGCTCTTGTGACTATGGTCGTTCTGGCGGTCGGATTGTTGGGGTTGGCCGGTTTGCAAATGCGATTGCAGGTCTCTGAGCTTGAGTCTTATCAACGCACGCAAGCGTTGATCCTGCTCGAAGACATGTCAAACAGGTTATCCGCGAATCGAGAGAATGCGATAGCTTACATTACTACGACGGGAGGCTCGTTGGGCACGGGGGACGATCAACCCAGCAACTGTGTCGGTGCCGGACAGAGCTACGATGTTTGTCAGTGGAGCAATGCATTGAAAGGTGCCAGCGAGCAATCGGCATCTGACAATGTCGGTGCGATGATAGGAGCGCGGGGGTGCATCGAAGATCTCGGAACCGGCGATCAGTTTATGATTACAGTGGTTTGGCAGGGATTGACGCCAGTTTCGGCACCGGCTGCCGAGTGCGGGGCGGGATTGTACGACGGTTCGGCGGGAACAAAGTGCGTTGACGATTTGTGCCGTCGTGCAGTCAGTACGATGGTGCGTGTTGCCGATCTGGCGTCTCCATGAGCAATCGTCTCCCAAAACTCGGTGTGAGCAATGGTTTGCCGAAATAGACGTCAAGGCGGGTTTTCGCTGATCGAATTGATGGTCTCGATAACGGTGGGATTGCTGGTTATGGCGGGCGTGCTTGCTCTTTATGTCGATTTAACTAGGAGCAATGCGGAATTGGCAAAAATGAACCGGCAAATTGAAAACGGCCGGTTTGTCATGCAACTTTTGCAGAATGAATTGTGGCATGCAGGTTTCTGGGATGCTCATATGCCATCTTTGCCATCGATATCCCCACCTGTGGGAGTGCCCAATCCGTGTGTTGCATTTTCTACATGGGATGCGGGCTATATCGGCGATATGTTTCTCATTCCGGTACAAGGTTATGCGGCAGGAAATGCTTTGCCGGTCGAGTGTTCAGGCATTGTGACCAACCCGCAGCCGGATTCCGATGTGCTGGTGATCCGCTACGCCTCGACCTGTGTCGCCGGCGCGATGGGCTGTGAAGATTACAACGAAGCCAAGTTGTATCTGCAAAATCAGATGTGCGGGGATACCAGTCATGCCAATTATGTTGCGAGTGCTAAAGATGCGCCGGTATTGGGTGCGCCAGGGATGACAGTATATAAAAAGAATTGCACAACAATTGCCGATCGACGCAAATTGCGCGTGTCTATGTTTTATGTGCGAAATTATTCAGTGTCTGCGGGAGACGGCATCCCTACCTTGATGCGCGCCGATTTCGATAAGAGCGGTGGCGATGTCATTATGCAATCGGCACAGCCTGTGATCGAAGGTGTGCAAAGCGTTAAATTTGGATACGGACGGGATCTGGATGATGATGGTGTTGCGGATGTATTTGATGATTGCACATCGTGTACGGCACTGGATTGGGCCAATGTGGTGGCGGTACAAGTGCATGTGCTGGCGCGCAACCTCGAAGCTTCTTCCGGACATGCCGACAATAAAACCTATCAGCTGGGGTCGATTACGCTGGGGCCTTTTAACGATGGTTTTATGCGTCATGTGTATACCGGCTATGTTTATTTGGTCAATCAAGCGGGTAGGAGAGAGAAGCCATGAAGCATGAGCGTGTTTTTGCAAAGCAAAATGGTGCCACCTTGGTGGTCGGACTGATTATGCTGGTTGCTATCACAATGATGATGCTGTCCGCTTTTTCATTGAGCGGAGGAAATCTCAAAGCGGCCGGCAACATGCAATTTCGCAATGAAGCGATTGCTGCGGCAAGGATAGCCATTGAGCAAACGATCAATATTAATTTTGCCGCGATCGATTCGGCAAACTATCCCGCGACTGTAGATATCGATATCGATCGAGACAATACGATCGATTATGTCGTCAGCATTAAGGCTCCGGTATGTCTGAAGGCTACGTTGGTTCCGGCGGCCCCTGTAAGTCTGAGCGGCGAGCTTGGCAATGTGGCCAATCTGCCGTATTACATGACATTATGGGAAATAGAAGCGGCGGCTCATAGTCAGGCAACCGGTGCATCGGCAGTGGCTCGACAAGGCATTGGCAAGCATTTGACGATCAGTGAATATTTGTTATCGGCATGTTATTCATAAAAAACACAAAGTGGGGGGCAATGCGATCATCATTGAAAAGCTGCTTGTTGGTTGCTATCGTTTTGATGGTATTTGGCCGAACTACTGCCGCGGACGATATTGATTTATTCGCCGGGGTTGCTCCCGTGAGTGCTACCGATATTCCTAATGTGCTGATTGTGTTGGATAATACTGCTAACTGGAATAATGCATTTGTCAATGAGATAGCCGCACTATCTTCAGTATTGAATGGATTGGATGTCGGCAAGTTTAGGGTGGGGCTGATGATGTTTAGCGAAACGGGATCAGGGAACGGCAATCCAGATGGCGGCTATGTGCGCGCTGCAGTGCGTTTGATGGATGCCGATACCAAGCCGCTCTATCAGAATTTGGTTAACAGCCTGGACGTGCTGGGGGATAAATCGAATAACGGCAAGCTGGGTTTAACCATGGCGGAAGCATACTATTATTTTGCGGGGCAGAATGCGTATGCAGGACATAACAAAAACAAGCGGGATTTTGCTGGGAATACATACGGCACTTCGGCATCCAAAGCGGTTTATGCGCATAGCGGCAATGCTTTTACTTCGGCAAGCGATACGGGATATGAGAGTCCGGTTACTTCAGGATGCCAAAAGAATTTTATTATTTATATCAGTAACGGTCCGGTGCAGGACAATAGTTCTGATACGTCGTTGGCTAATAGCAAACTGGCTGCCGCAGGAGGCAAGGTAACCGAGATTGCGATTTCCCCCAGTGGTTCGCAATCCGGGGCAGGGGACGAATGGGCGAGGTTTATGGCATCCAGCTATCCTAAGATAACCACGTACACCGTTGATGTTGATCCTATTCTGACGGGTCAAGGTCCCGGTTTTACCGCGCTTCTGAAAAGTATGGCAACGCAGGGAAAGGGGAAATATTTTTCGGTGAATTCCTCGGTCGATCATGGCGCTCAGATTACCAACGCGCTCAAACAAATTTTTTCTGAGATACAAGCGGTCAATAGTGTGTTTTCCTCAGTGAGTTTGCCGATCGGTGTCAATACGCAAGATACTTATTTGAATCAGGTTTTTGTTGGAATGTTTCGTCCCGATGCGAACGCTAGTCCGCGCTGGACCGGGAATCTCAAGCAATATCAATTGAAGGCGAACTTGGCGGGCAATAAAATAGAACTCTATCTGGCCGATGCCGATGGCGTAGCGGCGATCAATAAAAATACCGGATTCGTCACGCAATGCGCCAGAAGTTTCTGGACGCCCAGTACGGCGAATATGGATACCTATTGGTCTTTTTCTCCCCAAGGATTATGTGCGGCAGTTGCAGGTTCTGAGCAATCCAATACCCCGGACGGCGATATCGTGGAGAAGGGCGCGGCAGGGCATTTGTTGCGCAGCGTCAATCCTTCGTCCCGTATCGTAAAAACCTGCGATCCGAGCGGTTGCACAAGCCTCACAAATTTCGATGCGGACAATGCTGCAATAACGGCCGCGCTATTGAATGCCGCCAATAGCACTGAGCGCGTCGATGTGATCAACTGGGTGCGCGGCATGGATCTCAAGGACGAAAATATCAACGGCAATACCGGCGAGATGAGGCCATCGGCGCATGCGGATATTATACATTCGCGACCGGTCGCCGTTGATTATGGCGGGAGTGTCGGCGTGGTCGTATTTTACGGTGCGGGAGACGGCATGCTGCGCGCCATTAACGGTAATCAATCGACTAACATCGGGGTACATGCGCCGGGCAGCGAATTATGGTCATTCATTGCTCCCGAACATTATGGGAGACTCAAACGTCTTTACGACAACAGCCCTGCGATTACGCTGCCCAGCGTGGGGGATGCAACCGCTAAACCTTATTTTTTCGATGGACGCATCACGGCCTATAGAGATGGGTCTGCCTCCTGGATATATGCGACACAGCGGCGTGGCGGACGGATGATTTACGCGTTCGATGCCAGTACGCCCGAGTCGCCGAGTTTGAAATGGCGTCAGGGTTGCCCGAACTTAACTGACGATGTCGGCTGTACTTCGGCGGAATTGGCTGGTATCGGGCAAACTTGGTCGGCTGCCATGAGTTTTAAAGCGGCGGGCTATGTTTCCGGAACAATGCCGCTGCCAATGCTTATTCTCGGGGGAGGGTACGATACTTGCGAAGATGGGCAAAACGGCAATGATTTGAATACGTGCGCGGCTCCCAAGGGGAATAAGGTCTTTGTATTGGATGCCAATAGCGGCGCGGTGCTTGCTTCGCTGCCAACGGATCGCAGCGTGGTGGGCGATGTCACGGTTGTGCGCAATATGCTGACTGGATTGGCCGATTACGCTTATGCGGCCGATACCGGTGGCAATATTTACCGCATCGCGATAGGCTCTGCGCCGCCATCCGGGTGGACGATTACGAAAATTGCATCGCTCGGATGCAGTACAACCAATTGTCCTGGTGGCGTTGCTAACCGAAAGTTTTTGTTTGCTCCGGAAGTGGTCGTTTCGCCGGATTATAATGTGGTGCTGATAGGGTCTGGCGATCGCGAACATCCTTTGCTGAGTCATGCAACCACGATCAGCGTTGATAATGCGTTTTTTATGATCAAGGACAAGGCATCCGATGCAGCCTGGTGGTCGTCGGAAACGGCTAATTGCCAATCTCAAGCGCTCGCATGTATGACATCTTTATTGGCGATAGATCCGGATAGCACCGTAGTGCCGACCGAAAAGCAATTGAATGATAAGAAAGGCTGGTATATGCCTTTTGGTAAGGAGGGGAGCATACATGATAGAGAACAGGTGGTGACATCCGCTGTGGCGGTACTGGGGGTCGTTACTTTCAGTACGCACAGGCCTGTCTTACCTGATCAAGATAGTTGCGGGTCCAATTTGGGGGAAGCGCGGGTGTATAACTTAGGCTATATGGACGGCAGGGCTGTCGGCGCGACAAAGTTTGTGCCGGTGGCTGGCGGAGGTTTGTCGCCATCGCCGGTATCCGGCATGGTAACGGTAAAGCATCCGACTACGGGGCAGAATATCACTTTGCCGGTAGTCATCGGGGCTGGTAGTGAGACATTGGAAGGAAAATCGCCGAACCCTATCACGCTATTGCCTCACTATAAAACACGGGTTTATTGGTATTTACAGCATTAGGAAAAATGATTAAACCGAAAATGATTCCTCCTATCGTACGGAAGATTCCGGATTGTTGCGGCATGACATTGATCGAATTATTGGTGGCTATGTCGGTGCTCACTATTTTACTGGCGGTCGGGGTGCCGTCGTTCGGTCAATTTATGGCGAATACCCAGTTAAGTGGTTATGCCAACACTATGTTTTCGCATCTGGCATTGGCGAGATCGGAGGCGATAAAACGCAATTCGCGCGTTGCAATTTGTAAGAGTTCCGATGGTTCGACCTGTGCAAGCACCGGAGATTGGAATCAAGGTTGGATTGTTTTCGCGGATACGGATAATAGCGGCAGTATCAATGCCGATGAGCAGCTTATTACGGTTATGCCAGCTTTGTCATCGGGTTTTAGTTTTGTCGGAAATTCCAGTGTGAGCAGCTATATTTCTTATGATTCGCAAGGAATGACAAAGTTGAAGAGCGGCGGGTTTCAGGCTGGTACGATTACATTGTGCCCGGCAGTGCCTGCACCTGCCGGTAATGGGAGAGAGATAATTCTAAGCGGCAGTGGCAGATCGCGTATCGCCAAGATAAATACGTGTTCTTAGGATGCTTTCCAGTCGCGCTGTACAACACTACACAATTCTTGCAAAGCCGCATAAAAGTAAGTATCATCCCCAGATTTTACACGTAAAGTTTATTAAGGAATATTATGGCTAATAGTGCTCAGGCAAAGAAAAGGGCAAGGCAAGCTATCAAACGAAGAGCGCACAATGTGAGTTTGCGGTCTAAGTTGCGCACTGCGGTTAAATCGGTAAGAAAGGCGATAGAATCGTCAAATAAGGTAGCAGCTAAGGATTTGTTCAATGGCGCGGCCAGTACTGTCGATTCAATTGCTGGTAAAGGTATTATTCATAAAAATAAGGCTGCGCGGTATAAAAGCCGACTGGCTGCTGCCATTAAGCTGATGCATTAATTTTGGTATCGGCATCGCGATTGGCAATCGGTACTGAGCAAGTAAGTTTGACTGGTGAAATACAAAAACAATTGTATATTATGAGAATAATAATAAATCTAAAAATAGAAACCCAAAGGAGGGAGAGATGAGAGGAAAGCCATGGTTAGTATTCTTAGCGTTGCTGGGGATGCTACTGATAGGGACGGTGCAAGCTGGGAACATACCGAGCGTACCGAACGAATTATACGAAGCGCTGAAATTGGATCGAGAGAAGGTAACGACGAAGGAGTTATACGACGCGGTTGTGAAGCGTTACAAGGATCCGGAACAAGGAGCGGGGCGTGGTACGCTGGCGCAATACTGGGAACCGATTCCGTACGGGATATACTTAGACCCGGCGACATTCTACAAATCGCCGACGACGAACAAAGAAATAGCCAGCCGTAAGGAATGCGTAGAATGCCACACCGACGAATCGCCGGTATGGGTGCAAGCCTGGAAGCGCAGCACACACGCCAACCTGGACAAAGTTCGCAACTTGAAGCCAAGCGACCCGACATTCTACAAGAAAGCCAAACTGGAAGAAGTAGAAAAGAACCTGCGCGCGATGGGCAAACTGGCTGAAGGCGAAAACCTGAAAGAAGTCGGCTGTATCGACTGCCACGTAGAACCGAACGCGAAGAAGAAAGCGGACCACACCAAAGACATCAAAATGCCTACGGCGGAAGTATGCGGCACCTGTCACCTGGCGGAATTTGTAGAACGCGAATCGGAACGCGACACTATGATCTGGCCACACGCCCAATGGCCGGACGGACGCCCATCGCACTCTTTGGACTATAAAGCCAACGTAGAAACCACCGTATGGGCGGCGATGCCGCAACGCGAAGTAGCCGAAGGCTGCTCGATGTGTCACACCAACCAAAACAAATGTGACTCCTGCCACACCCGCCACGAATTCTCAGCGGCGGAATCGCGCAAACCGGAAGCCTGTGCAACCTGCCATAGCGGCGTAGACCACAACAACTGGGAAGCGTACTCCATGTCCAAGCACGGCAAGATGGTATCGATGCTGGGCGACAAATGGAACTGGGAAGCACCGCTGAAAGACGCCTATGCAGTAGGCGGACAAAACGCACCCACCTGTGCGGGCTGTCACATGGAATACGAAGGCGAGTACAGCCACAACATGGTCAGAAAGATCCGCTGGGCGAACTACCCGTTCGTACCTGGAGTAGCAGAAAACATCAAGAGCGAATGGGCGGAAGCGCGCCTGGACGCATGGGTAGTCACCTGCACCCAATGTCACTCTGAACGCTTTGCACGCTCCTACCTTGACCTGATGGACAAAGGTACGCTGGAAGGCCTGGCCAAATACCAAGAAGCCAACGCAGTCGTACACCAACTGTACAAAGAAGGCCTGCTGACCGGACAAAAGACCAATCGTCCTGCACCGCCGGCACCGGAAAAAGAAGGCTACGCCTACTTTGCCCAACTGTTCTGGTCGAAAGGCAACAGCCCTGCGGCGATTGAACTGAAAGTACTGGAAATGCATGAAAACGACCTGGCTAAAATGCACGTAGGCCTAGCCCACGTCAACCCAGGCGGCTGGACTTATACCGAAGGCTGGGGCCCGATCAATCGCGCCTACGTTGAAATTCAAGACGAAAACACCCGCATCCGCGAAATGGTTGCACTGCAAGAACGTGTTAAGAATCTTGAAAGCAAGAAAACCAGTCTACTCGACTTAGACAGCACAGCAGAAAAGATATCGCTGGGCGGTTTAGGCGGTGGCATGCTGCTGGCCGGAACTCTGGCATTGGCAGGCTGGCGCAAACGTAAGCAAAGCGAAGCTTGATAAGCAGCGCTGACACGACGGAACGCACTGCAAACGCAGTGCGTTCGGGAGACAAACTACTCCCGTCATTAGGAATACTCCTGGTGACGGGAGGTTTGCTTTTACTGGGCTGGTTTGCCTATTTATGGTTCAAACCGATACCTTCCCCCTACCAATACCAACAAACCAAAGAAGGCACAAGCCAAGAATTTGGCAAGATGAACCTTGAAGACTGGCCGAACTTAAAACTCACCCAATACAAAGTACAAACCGACGGCATCGACAAACCGATCGCGGAATTCATCACCGCGCGGCACGAAAACGGCACCCCGGTACTGATGTACTGGAAAAACACCACCAACGAAATACTCTA